>JANMYI010000782.1:0-7157 GCA_031381955.1 Burkholderiales bacterium | reverse complement strand
GGTGCTGATCGCCGTGCTGGTGTTGAAGGAGACACCGTTCCTGCTGTGGAGCCTGTTCGCGCTGCTGTCCCGGCCCACCAGGCCGCGGGCGTGTAGCCCAGGGTGCGTGCCAGCGCCACCTGGCGCGCCACCAGCGCGGCGTGCTCGGGCCGGGACAGCAGCGCGAACAGGCTCCACAGCAGGAACGGTGTCTCCTTCAACACCAGCACGGCGATCAGCACCCAGCCCTGCGGGTCGTTGACCGTGACCCACGCCGGCGGCGTGTCATAGCCCAGAACCGGTGCCAGCGCCCGCGCCAGCCAGCCGGCCGGTGCGATCAACCAGGCCAGGCCGATGGCAAAGGCGGCATGCGGCACGGCCAGCATCGGCGCCAGCGCACGTTGCACGCGCTGCGCGCCCGACGTGCCCGCCCTGCCCTGCGCCCAGGTGCCCAGCAAGACCGTGAGCGCCAGCGCCAGCGCGGTGCTGGCCGTGGCCGTCCACAGGCTCAAGCCCAAGGCACTGTGCCACAGCGGCTGTGCCAGCATGGCCTGCCAGGCGGCGGAGCTCAAGCCGTCCCACAAGGCCAGGGCCACCGCCAGCAGCAGCGGCACGGCAAACACCAGGCTGCACAGGCCGATGGCCACTGCGCGGCCGGCGCGCACCGCGCGGAGTTGAAGTGTCAAGCGCCGTAGCGCCTGAGCCACTCGCGCTCCAGCGGCTGCACCCAACTGGCATGCGGCTCGGCCCAGGCCGGCGCGCTGCGCAGCAACTGGCCCGGCGCCTGGCCGGCGGCGAAGGCGGCGCGATCGGGCACGCTCAGGCGCGGCACGTCGAGCACCGTGGGGTCGCCCCAATGGCGGATGTCGGCCTTGCGCGCCTGCGCCGCGGGCGTGAGCATGAAGTTGATGAACACCTGCGCGGCGGCCCTGGCGCGGGCGTTAAACGGGATCGCCAGGAAGTGCGTGTTGCCGATGCTGCCGCGCTCGCTTTGGAAACTCACCACGCTGGCCGGCAGTGTTTTGGCCACGATCTCGTTTGCCGCTTCGTTGGGGTTGAAGGTGAGCGCGATGTGCAGTTCACCATCCGCCAGCATCTGGCGCATCACCGTGGGGTTGGCCGGGAATTGCTTGCCCGCGCGCCACAGGTGCGGGTGCAGCGCGTCGAGGTAGGCCCACAGCACCGGCGTCAAGCGCTCGAAGCTGGCGCCGTCAAAGGGTTGGTAGAACGCGGCATGCACCGCGTTGGCTTCGAGCAAGGCCTGCTTGACGAAGGTGGTGCCATGAAACTGCGGCAGGCGCGGGTAGGTGAAGCGCCCCGGGTTGACCTTGGCCCATTCCAGCAAGCCCGCCAGGCTGCGCGGCGGCTGCGCCACGCGGGCGCCATCAGCGTAGAAAGTGAGCTGGGCCATGCCCCAGGGCGCTTCCATGCCGTCCACCGGCTCGGAGAAATCGAACCGCGTGGTCGGTTTGCCCAGCGTGTCCACCGCCGCGTAGGCCGGCAGGCTTTCTGCGAACGGCCCGAACAGCAGGCCTTCGCGCTTCATGGCCAGGAAGTTCTCGCCGTTGATCCACACCACATCGGCCGAACCCTCGGCGCGCGCGGCGGCTTTCTCGGCGCGCACGCGCTTCACCACTTCGGCCGTGTCGGCCACCTTCACATGTTCAAGGTTGATGCCGTGCAGGCGCTACACTTCGAGCCCGGCCCATTGCAGGTAGCTGTTGATGCGTTCACTGCCCGCCCAGGCGTTGAAGTAAACGGTCTGGCCGCGCGCGGCCTGCAGGGTGCGCAGCCATTCGGCGTTAACCTGGGCCTGCACAGGCAAGGCCCAGGGCCAGGCTGCGGCGGCCAGCACATGGCGTCGATTCATAGTCACGTGTCGTACCTTCCGGTTAGCAAAGCGCGCGACGATAGCCCAGCATGGCTGGCGTGCGGCCAGCAGCGGCCACAGTCTCAGTGGGTCATGGTGATGGCTGGTCTTCGTCGATTTGGGCCAGCCACTGCTCACGCAAGGCAGTCTGCAACCAAGCGCTGAAATCAAAGGCGGCACCGGCTTGGTCGAGCGCGTGGGCCAGGTTCTTACCGGCCAGCAGCCCTTCATTGAAAGCCGCCACCTCGCCGCTCAACGCGCACACGCGCACCGCCCAGCCCGTGCGCCAGACCCAGGCCAGCTCGCCCTGCTGCGCGGCCAGCGCCTGGCGCACGGGCTCGAAGTCGACATCTGCACTGCGGTGCGCCTGCCAGATGGTCACCACGGGCCAGGGGCTGCGCAGCAAGGCCGTGCCGGGCACGACCTGCACGCGCAGCGCGGCCGGGTCGGCCGTGGCCAACAGGCCCAAGCCGGCCAACGGTGCCGCTGATGGTGCCGGCGCATCGGCGGCGCGCACGGCCTGGTGCACGGCCCAGTCGAGCCGGGCAGTGTCGGCCAGGTAGGGCTCGCCGGCCAATTGCGCATCAGCCTGAATGAATGCCGGCAGGCCCGCGCCAAAGCCGGCCAGGTCACCCTGCTCGGGCGGCTCGCGCTGCCACAGGGCGCGTGCCAACTGGCCGAACGCGGCCTCACCCAACAGCTGCTGCACCGTAGGGTAGGCCAGGGCCAGGGCACGCTCGGCCGATGCGCCGGCGTTAGCGCGGTAAGCGGCCACGCCACGCTCCACGCCGGCGTGCATGTGGGGCAGCAAGGCCGCCACCGCATCGGCCCGCCACAGCACGCGCAGCAGGGCTTGCTGGCGTAGCAACTCGGCTTGGCTCATCGCGGCACCCTGCGGCTCACGCCGGCCCCGCTGCCGCCTGGGCGGCTTCATCGAGCAACACGCTCAGAGCCGGCAAGGCGGTGTCCCACTCGATCAGCGTGGGCCGCGCACCCAGGCGCCGGCGGGCGTGGTCGTACACCGCCCACACCGGCGCGTGCACGCGGCTGCCATGGTCGTCGATGACGATGTCGCCCAGGTCTTGATAGCCCGCCAGGTGCACCTCGCCCACGCTGGCCGGGGCCAGCGCATCGACCCAGGCGCAGGCACTGGCCACGGGTTCCTGGCCGGCGTTCAAGGCATTGACGACCAGGTTGTTCACGTCAAGCAGCACGCCGCAACCGCTGCGTCGTGTGAGCTCGTTGAAGAACTCCGGCTCGGCCAGGTCAGCCACTTTCCAGTGCAGGTAGGCCGAGAGGTTTTCCACCAAGATCGGCCGGCGCAGGCGTTCTTGCACGCGCTGCACATTGCGCACCACGATCTGGAGCGAGGCTTCGGTGAAGGCGATGGGCAGCAAGTCGTTGGCATGCACGCTGGGTGCACCCGGGTGCAGCGGTGCACGCGCGAACGAGGCGTGGTCACTGACGTGAACGGGTTCAACCAGCGCCACCAAACGAGCCAGTTGCTCCAGGTGTGCCTCATCAACGCCCAGCGCTGAACCAAGGCTCAGGCTCACGCCATGCAGGCTCACCGGGTAGTGTTCACGCGCCTGCTGCAACACGGCCAGCGCCGCGCCGCCTGGGGCAAAGAAATTCTCGGAGTGAACTTCAATGAAGCCCAGCGCGGGCAAGAGTTGCAGGACCTCGGCGTAATGCGGCTGGCGCAGGCCGATGCCCACCGCGGCTGCAGGCAGGCCGCTCAAGCGCATGCTTGCCGAGGGCATCAAACGCGCATCAAGACTTGGCCTTGGCCTTGGCTTCATCGGCCGACATGCCGTTCAGTTTCTTGCAGGTGCCGGCGGCCACGTACTTCCACTCGCCGCTGTCCATGTCGATCTTGGCTTGCCCGGAGCAGGTGTGGGTGCCGGCCAGGTTGCCGCAGTCGTTCTGGCCCGCCTTGGAGATGCCGTAGCACTTTTCCTTGCCTTTGTCCTGCGCCTGCGCGCCGCCGGCGCTGGCCAGGCCCAGGGCGAGCACGGAGGCCAGGGCAGATGAGAGGATGAGGCGCTGAGTCATTTGATGCTCCTTCGAGAGGGTGGGTGCGACAGAACGAAAGCGTGGGCGTCGGGCTGGGTCGGCCGCGCGCCGCAGCGCGGCAACACGACTTCAGTCACCGCGCGGGCCGAATTCTTACAGGTCAAGCGTGACCGCGCACCCAGGTCTCAGGCTGCCCGTGGCGGCCGCGCCAAGGTCAGCAGCTCGTGAGCCGCGGCCGGGGCGGCTTCGGCTTGAGCCGCCCAACGCCGTGACAGCACAGCCGGCATCTCGTGGGCCGGCAGCGGGTGGCTGAAGTGAAAGCCCTGCAAGCCGTCGCACGCCAGCGCGGTCAAGGCCTGCGCCTGCGCCTGTGTTTCCACCCCTTCGGCGGTGACGCGCATGCCCAGGCTGTGCGCCATGGCGAGCACGGCGCGCACGATGGCCGCGCTTTCGCCGCCGTCGAACAAGCTGGCCACGAAGCACTTGTCGACCTTGATGTGGCCGATGGGCATGCGCGCCAGGTAGGCCAGCGACGAGTAGCCGGTGCCGAAATCGTCCAGCGCGATGCGCACGCCGTGCTGGCGCAGGGCAAACAAGGCGGCGCGCGTGGTGGCGGTGTTCTCCATCAAGGCGCTTTCGGTCACTTCCAGCTCCAGCCGGTGCGCCGCCAACCCCGCGCACGCCAGGGTGCTGATCACCATGTCTGCCAGATCCAGCTTGGCAAATTGCCGTGGCGACAGGTTCACCGTCACGGTGACGGCCAGGCCGGCATCGTTCCAAGCAGCGGCATCGTTGCAGGCCTGTTGCAGCACCCAAGCGCCGATGCTCTCGATCAGCCCGTTTTCCTCGGCCATCGGAATGAATTCCAGCGGCGACACCACGCCACGCACTGGGTGCCGCCAGCGCACCAAGGCCTCGACCGAACAGACGCGACCGCTGGCGACATCGATCTGCGGTTGATACAGCAGGTAGAGCTCTTTGCGCTCCAACGCCAGGCGCAGGCTGGTGTCGAGACCGATGCGCTGCACGATTTCCTGCGTCAATGCCGCGCGGTAAACCTGCGCGTTGTCGCGGCCCAGGTTCTTGGCGTGATACATCGCCGTGTCGGCATGTTTGAGCAGCGTGGCGCTGTCGTTGCCATCTTCCGGGAACAGCGCGATGCCGATGCTGGTGGTGAGCGTCACGTCGCGCCCGTCAATCACGAAGGGCCGGCGCATCAACTGGCCGATGCGCTGCGCCACGGCCATGGCGTCTTGCGGCTGTTCGATGTCCAGCATCAGCGCGGTGAACTCATCGCCGCCCAGGCGGGCGAGTTCGGCGCTTGCGGCAGCGTCATCGCCGCCATCCAGCCCCACTGGGCGCGACAGCAGGTCCGAAGGCCGCAGCGCGTCACGCAAACGGTCGGCAGCCCATTGCAGCAGCAGGTCGCCCGCGGCATGGCCCATGGTGTCGTTGATGGGTCTGCGCGATGGTGCGGCCCAGCAGCATGCTCGGTGGCGAGGCCAGCCCGTCCGCGCCGGGCGCGCGGTAGTCGTAGGCCGCCTCGACCGATTGCACGTCGTCCATGCCGGTGACCATCACGATCGGCAGCAGGGGCCCGGCCTCGGCGCGCAGGGTGGCGCAGACGGCGTGGCCGTCCATGCCGGGCAGGTCGACGTCGAGCATGACCAGATCGCAGGGCGCCGCGCGGAACTGGCGCAAGGCGTCTTCGCCGCCTGCGGCCAAGCGCACCTCGAAGCCGGCTTTGCGCAGCGCGGCGCGCATGATCAGGCGCGCGTCGCCATCATCGTCAACCACCAGGATCGTGAAGCGCCGCTGCGTCATGCCACCGCCGCCACCAGTTCGCGCAGTTCCAGCACGGCGTGCTGTTGTTCGCGCCGGGTTTGGCCGAGCGGCGCGCGGGCGTCGCCGAGGCGGTCTTCGCGGCCACACTTTTCGAGTTCGCTGTAGCAACCCGCCAACGCCCGCGCGCCCAAGTTGGCAGCGCTGGACTTGAGCGCATGCGAAACCTGCACCAGTACCTTGGCATCGCCTTGTGCCAGCGCGGCCGCGGCGCGTTCCAAGTTGGCATCGGCGCTGGCCAGGAACGACGCCACCAATTGCGTCACCAACTGCGTGCTGCCCGGTTCGTCGAGCTCATGCAGCGCGTCGATCGCAGCTTGCTGTCTGGCCGCGGCCTGTGGCTGAACCGGCTCAGGCCTGCGCTCGGGTGGCGCAGCTTGCACTGTGGCCGGCGCGCCGGCAGGCAGCCAGGTGGCCAGCATGGCGTGAAATTGCACCAGCGTGTAGGGCTTGGCCAGGAAGGCGTTCATGCCGGCGTCCAGGCAGACTTGGTCGTCGCCCTGCATGGCGTTGGCGGTGAGGGCGATGATCGGCAACGCCGCGCCGCTGCCGTGCGGCAGCGCCCGGATCGCCGCGGTGGCCTGGTAGCCGTCCATCACCGGCATCTGGCAATCCATCGGCACCAGATCGAATTCGTTCACAAGCAAATGTGGCTCTGCCACTTTGCTTGATCCCCGCGGGGGGCGGCCGGCTTTGGCCGGCCTTGGGGCGCTATTGCGCACCATGGCCAATGCTTGCGCGCCGTCGTTGGCCAGGTGCCATTGCAGCCCGAGCTTGTTCAACATCGCCTTGGCCACACCCTGGTTGATCGGGTTGTCTTCCACCAACCGCACGCGCCCGGCGAGCTTGCCGATGGCCATGGGCAGCAACGGCCGCGGTGGTGCATCAAGCGGCGCGGCCGTCAACACCCCAGTCACGGCGCCGCTGGCCAGCGTGAGGCTGGTGGGCAGGCCCAACAGGCGCAAAAGGCCCAGCAGGCGCGGCAGCCAGCGCGCCATGGCGGCGCTTAGCTTGTGGCGGATGCGGGAATGCAAGCTCAGCACAACTCAGTACCGCCAGTTCGAGGTGGCCCGCATGTGTCGGCCGTCTTGCTCGATCGCGTTTTGCCAGTTGCTGTCAGCGCCCGGGTGGGAGTAGCGCTCGTCGAACAGGTTGCCGATGCTCAGGCCCACTTCCAGCCCGCTGGCCAGCGCCTCGATGCTCAGGTGCAGGCTCGACACCGCGTGGCCGCCCAGGCGGGTGCCGTTCGAGCTGAGCCGCCCGCTGTCGTGGCGCAACTCGAAGCCGGCGCGCAGCCCGGCCCAAGGCAGGGCGCAGAAAGATTGAACTTGCCCAGCAGCGTGGGCGAGTTGAGCAACCCCGCACCGCTGGCATAGGCCACGTTCTGCAACGACACGCTGCCACGCAGGCGTGCCCCCGCGGCCCAGGTCTTGTCGGCCGCCAGTTCGAG
>JANMYI010000730.1:0-4412 GCA_031381955.1 Burkholderiales bacterium | reverse complement strand
GGCGCCTGTTTCGCATGCCAAAATCGCCGCCCCCACCCCTCACCGGCAGCGCCACCCCATGGACATCGAACGCAACAACCAAACCGGTAACCTGCTGCTTGACCTGACAGCACGCACCGTGCTGTTACGGGGGTATCTTTGACTACGACCGCAAGGCGCTGCGCCTGAACGAAGTCAACGCCGCGCTGGAAAACCCCGCGGTCTGGAACGAGCCCAAACGGGCCCAGGAATTGGGCCGCGAAAAGAAGACGCTGGAAACGGTGGTGGAAACGGTGAACCACCTCACCAGCAACCTGGCCGACAACACCGAGCTCTACGACATGAGCAAGGCCGAAGGCGACTTTGATGCCCTGGTGCACATTGAAGCCGAAGCCGCTGCGCTGCGCGACATGGTCGAGAAGATCGAGTTCCGCCGCATGTTCAGCAACCCGGCCGACCCAGGCAATTGCTTCATCGACATTCAAGCCGGCGCCGGTGGCACCGAGGCCTGCGACTGGGCCAGCATGCTGCTGCGCCAGTACCTGAAGTACTGCGAACGCAAGGGCTTCAAGAACGATGTGCTGGAAGAAACCGAAGGCGACGTGGCCGGCATCCGCAGCGCCACCATCAAGGTCGAAGGCGACTATGCCTTCGGCCATTTGCGCAGCGAAACCGGCGTGCACCGCCTGGTGCGCAAGAGCCCGTTCGACTCCGCCGGCGGGCGCCACACATCGTTCGCCTCGCTCTTTGTTTACCCCGAGGTCGACGATTCGATCGAAATCGAGATCAACCCGGCCGACGTGCGGGTGGACACCTTCCGTGCCAGCGGCGCCGGTGGCCAGCACATCAACAAGACCGACTCGGCGGTGCGCCTGACGCACCTGCCCACCAACATCGTGGTGCAGTGCCAGAACGACCGCAGCCAGCACCGCAACCGCGACGAAGCCTGGCAAATGCTGCGCTCACGCCTGTACGAACATGAAATGCGCATCCAGCGCGAGGCGCAGCAAAAGCTCGAAGACACCAAGACCGATGTCGGCTGGGGCCACCAAATCCGCAGCTACGTGCTCGATCAAAGCCGCATCAAAGACCTGCGCACCAATGTGGAGATCAGCAACACGCAAAAGGTGCTGGATGGTGACCTGGATCCGTTCATTGAAGCGAGCTTGAAGCAGGGCCTTTAGGCCGACGATGCCTGCAACCTTGGAGCGCACATGTTTCTGAAGTCGGCACACATCCAGCACTTCAAGAGTCTCGACAACGTCAGGCTTGAATTCGCGCGCCCGATCACCGTACTGGTGGGCCCGAACGCGGTGGGCAAAAGCAACATCGTTGATGCCCTGCGTTTCGTGCGGGACGCGGTGGCGTTCGACCTTGAGCACGCGGTATCCAGCCGCGGCGGCATTGCGCGCGTTCGCCAGTATTCGAAGACCAAGCCCTTCAAGATGTCCATGCGACTGGACGTGGAAGACGAACCGGTGCACACGCCGCAGTTCTATGAGTTCTCCATCAAATCTGAAACGGGCAGCAACTACATCGTCGATGCCGAGGCCTGCGCCTACGTCGATACAGGTCCCATGGGCGACACTTCGTTGCCGGCCAAGTTGGTTCGAGATCGGGCCGGCAGCGTCAACGTTTTTTCGGGCGCAAAGACCGAAGCAGTGATTCGCGTGCCAACCGATCAACTCGTGCTGGGTCAACTGCGCGGCCTGATTCGCGCACCCGGCTGGCCCATTGAACGGTTTGTTCGCGATTGGCGCTATTCCGCCCTGTACCCCAACCTGTTGCGTGAACCCACCTCACCAGACCGCGACAAGGTGCTCGCCGAAAATGGCCGGAACTGGGCCTCGGTCATCAAGGCCATGCGCCGCTCGCCGCGCGGCCGGGCCGCGCTGGATCGCGTGCATGAGGCCATGCGCGGCGCACTGCCAACATTTGACGAGGTCATTGTCTCAACAGTGGGCAGCTACCTCGTGCCGCGCTTTCATTTCAAACTTGGTCAGCACGACAGCGTGGACTTTGACCCGGTGCAACTGTCTGACGGCACCCTGCGAATCTTTGGCATCTTGCTGGCGCTGTATCAAGTTCCCGCACCCAAGCTGTTGGTGATTGAAGAGCCCGAGCAAACGGTGCACCCAGGTGTACTGGGCGTGTTGGCCGACGCATTTCGCGAGTGCGCCGAGAACACCCAGATCATTGTCACGACCCACAGCCCGCACTTCATCGACTACTTCCAGCCTGAAGAGGTACGGGTCGTCACGTTGAACCGGGGCAACACCAGCGTATCGCTGGTCAAGCAAACCCAACTGGAAGCAGTCAAGCGGCGTTTGATGTCGATGCAGGACTTCATGCTGGCAGAAGGCCTCATGCCGGAGATCGCGTGAGGCGAATCCTTCCCATCGTGGAGGGCGATGGCGACCTCGCTGCCGTTCCCGTGTTACTGCGGCGGGTGTTGCATGACATGAACCAATTTGACGTGCAGGTCGCGCCACCACAAAAACGCGGTGAATTGCCGAGGGTCTTGAGCCGCTTTGACGACTTCCTTCAAACTGCGCTACTTGAGCGTTGCCCCATCCTGAGGGTGATGGACTACGACTGCTCTGAATGCAATGACGAAGCGAAACACGTGGCGCTGCTGCCAGAGCGAGCCAACAACGTTGCGCGCGGTGCCAGTATTGAATTCGTCTTCATGGTGCAGGAATTCGAGTCCTTGTTTCTGGCTGACCATGAGACCACGCGCAAGGTGTTTGCTGATATCAGCAGCGTGTGCGCGTTTCCTGTTGACCCGCAAAGCGTGCGCGATGCCAAGGGCTGGCTATCAAGGGCGCGCCCCAAGGGGTCTGCCTACAAGCCAACCTTGCATCAAGGAAAGCTGGCGGCCCAGCTCGACCTGAACCGCTTGCGTTCACGTAGCAAGTCGTTTGTCCGCTTTCAAACCGCCGTCGAACGCCTGGTCGCGTTTGATCGGTTGGTATAAAAATTCAACTGCTCCTTGCTTCAAGAGGTTAACCATGCGCGAAGGTGCCGCCACCGAAATCCGCCGCCAGGACTACGCACCGCCGGCGTTCTGGATCCGTTCTGTTGCGCTCACTTTCGATCTCGACCCGGCCAAGACCATCGTGTCCAGCCGCATGCAAATCGAACGCAACACCGTTTTGCCCGCTCAGCCGTTGCGCCTGCACGGCGAAGGGCTGAACCTGCTGCGCGTGCAGATCAACGGCGACAGCGTGGCCTTCCGCCATGACAACGGTGAACTGGTGATCGACGAGCCGCCGGCCCTGCACAGCTTCACGCTGGAGATCCGCAACACCTGCGCGCCCGACAAGAACACCGCGCTGATGGGCCTGTACGTCAGCGGCGCGGGGCTGTACACGCAGTGCGAGGCGGAAGGCTTTCGGCGCATCACGTATTTTCTCGACCGGCCTGATGTGATGGCCACCTACCGCGTGCTGCTGCGCGCGAGCAAGGCGCTGTACCCCACGCTGCTGTCCAACGGCAACCTGGTTGAACAAGGCGATCTCGCCAACGGCCGCCACTTCGCGCAGTGGGAAGACCCGTTTCCCAAGCCCAGCTACCTGTTCGCCGTGGTCGCGGCCGACCTGGTGTGCCGCGAGCAGCGCATCCGCTCGCGCGCCGGCAAAGACCACTTGTTGCAGATTTATGTAAAGCGCGGTGACCTGAAAAAGACCGAGCATGCGATGAATTCGCTCATCGCCTCGGTGGCCTGGGACGAAGCCCGCTTCGGCCTGAGCCTGGACCTGGAACGCTACATGATCGTGGCCGTGCCCGACTACAACATGGGCGCGATGGAAAACAAGGGCCTGAACCTGTTCAACACGCGCTATGTGCTGGCCAGCCCGCACACCGCCACCGACGCCGATTTCACCGACATCGAAAGCGTGGTCGGCCACGAGTACTTCCACAACTGGACGGGCAACCGCATCACCTGCCGCGACTGGTTCCAGCTCTCTTTGAAGGAAGGGTTGACGGTCTTTCGCGATCAAGAGTTCAGCATGGACATGGCGCACGAGCCCTCGGCGCGCGCGGTGAAACGCATCCACGACGTGCTCGACCTGCGCGCCATGCAGTTCCCCGAAGATGCCGGCCCCATGGCCCACCCGGTGCGGCCCGAACGCTACCTGGAGATCGACAACTTCTACACCGCCACGGTGTACGAAAAGGGCGCCGAGGTCGTGCGCATGATGTTCACGCTGGTCGGCCGCGCCGGCGTTGCCGCCGGCCTGAAGCTGTACGTGGCCCGCCACGACGGCCCGGCCGTGACCTGCGACGACTTCGCCCAGGCCATTGCCGACGCCAACCCCGGCAGCGCGCTGGCCTTGAACCTGGGTGCCTTCAAGCGCTGGTATGCGCAAGCCGGCACACCGCGCGTGCGTGCCCGCTGCGAGCATGACGCGGCGACGCAGGTGTTAACC
>JANMYI010000813.1:0-3119 GCA_031381955.1 Burkholderiales bacterium | reverse complement strand
CCGACAAGCCGTCCTCGGTGTCTTGAATGCGGCCGGTGCGCCCGATGCGTGAACGGTCTTGCTTTGATGGCCGCCAGAAGACAGTCTCGTTGACCCAGTAGGCCTCTCGAATGAGCTTCTGGCCCAGGCCGAAAGCCTCGAACATCTCCACCGTTCGGCAGGCCACGCCGTCAGCCTGGCCGACCTGAAGCGGGCCGCTGCGGCGCTCGATGAGCCGCGTGCTGATGCCAGGGAAGCTTGAGAGCTGCGCCGCGAGCAGCGTGCCCGAGGGGCCGCTGCCGATGATGAGCACATCGACTTCTTCTGGAAGCGCATGCCGCAGTCCAGATGGCCGATCTTCCATACCAGGCGCCGCCGGCTGGATGTCGGGGTCTCCGGGCGTGTAGCCATTCAGATAAAACTGCATGGAGTCTCCTTGGCTTGAACAGGCGCGCCGGCCTGATGCATCCTTTGCCGAACCCGCGTTGGGAGCTTACGGCACGAATATGTCGTCGCCCTTCGAAGCCTTGCAGCGCGGCGGTGCGTTGGCATTGCCGCTGTTGGTGCGGATGCAAGGCGAGGTCAAAGCCTTCCTCACGCCTTGGCGCGAACCGGTCGGGGCTGGCGACGGCGATGAAACGCAGCTTGCCGGCCTTGTAGACGCCCGAACTTGGCCTTGGGCAGCGCTGACGATGTCGCCAAGCGTCTTGAACTTCGAATCGGCGGCCACCGCGACGAGGAAGGTGGTGCGGAAGATCGAGGCCACCGGCTCGAAACTGGCCACCTTGTCGGCGCCGCACCTCTTGTGCAGATGCGGCACGGCGGCGAGGTGATCGCTGTC
The DNA here is from genome assembly GCA_031381955.1 of Burkholderiales bacterium. GTDB lineage: Bacteria > Pseudomonadota > Gammaproteobacteria > Burkholderiales > Burkholderiaceae_C > Rubrivivax. The sequence goes on along the minus strand of JANMYI010000813.1, from coordinate 2,299 downwards.
GAGCTGCAGCAGGGTGTAGCCATCGGGCGCGGCGCGGCGAAGATGCGATGGAACATGGCTCGTTCTTCGGCAATTGAGTGACATGAAACGTTAAAGCAACCGCTTGCGCGCTGGCGCAGCGGCGAAAACCTATCGGCCCCCGCCGCCGCTGAAAGCAAAGTCGACCTCAGGCTTCAGCCCGCTGACGATGCGCGCAATGCTCTTGCCCGAGCCGCACGAATGCGTCCAGCCCAGCGTGCCGTGGCCCGTGTTGAGGAACAGGTTGGGCAGTTTGCTGCGGCCGATGATGGGCACATTGCTTGGCGTGGCCGGGCGCAGGCCGGTCCAGAACTGCGCCTGTTCGCTGTCGCCCGCACCAGGGAAGAGTTGCTCAACGCGCTTGACGATGGCCTCGCAGCGCACGCGGTTCAGGTCGCGGTCGTAGCCGTTGAACTCGGCCGTGCCGGCGATGCGCAGGCGGTCGCCACCCGGCGCGCCAGGCGCCGGCCTCGTGGTCAGCCGCGAAAACACCAGCTTGTATTCGTCGTCAGTCAGCGACACCTGGTGCGCCATGGCCGCGTCTTTCACCGGCATCGTCACCGAGTAGCCCTTGGCCGGGTAGATCGGCAATGAAATTCCCAGCGGCTGCGCATAGATCGGCGACAGGCTGCCCATTGCCAGCACGTAGGCATCGGCGCGCAGGCGCAGGAAGCGGCCTTCACTGTCGGTGGCTTCCACATGATCGAGCTTGCCGCCGCCTTCGCGCAACGCCGTCACGGTGTGGCTGAGTAGGAACTGCACGCCATCGGCCTGGCAACGCTTGACGAGTTCACGCGCGAAGCTGTTCGCGTCGCCCGATTCGTCTTCGGCCGTGTAGGTGGCGCCGGCCAATTGCGGGTGCATGTGGCGCAGCGCGGGCTCAAGGCGCACCGCTTCGTCGGCTGAAATCACGCGCCGGTCACAGCCGAGCGCGCGCATCTGCGCGGCCGGGCCTTCGGCGCCGTCGAATTCCTTCTGGCTGGTGTAGAAGTGCAGGATGCCCTGCATGCGCTCGTCGTAGGCGATGCCGATGTCGCGGCGCAGTTGCTGCAGCATGTCGCGGCTGTAGGTGCCCAGGCGCACGATCTGCTCGATGTTGCGGCGCGTGCGCGCCGGGGTGCATTCACGCAGGAACTGCAAGCCCCACAGCCACTGGCGCATGTCGGCGCGAATGCGAAACAGCAGCGGCGCGTCTTCCTTGCCCAGCCACGTCAGCACCTTCAGCGGCGCGCTGGGGTTGGCCCAGGGCTCGGCATGGCTCACCGAAATTTGGCCGCCATTGGCAAAGCTGGTTTCCGCGGCCGGCGAGGCCTGGCGGTCGACAACGCTCACCTCGTGACCCTGCTGGCGCAGGAAGTAGGCTGAGGTGACGCCGAGCAGGCCGGCGCCGAGAACGATGACTTTCATGCAAGTGGCTCCAGGAAGTGGGGCGATGAATGACCGCGATACTCCCAGTGCCGCTGCACGGCTTTACTGCGGCTGAAGATTGATCTGCTTGGCAATGGCGCGATAACGCGCGGCCTCAGCATCGAAAAACTTGGCCGACTCCGCCAGCGTCATCGGCGCCGAAGCAAGCTGCGTCTGCGCCGCCAGTTGCGAGCGCACCGTCGGGTCTTGCAGTGTCTTGCCGATGGCGGCGTGCAAGCGGGTGACGATGTCTTCGGGCGTGTTCTTCGGCACCATGAAGCCGGTCCAGATCTTGTACGAGAAGTTCTTCAGCGCCTGGCTCTCGCCGGCCGCTGGCACGTTCTTCAGCAGCTCCGAGCGTTGCGCCCCAAGTTGGCCGATCACCTTCATGCGCCCCTGCTCGGCCAGCGCGCCCATCGCGGCGCTGTACACCAGCACCGCAAAGTCGACCTGGCCGCCGCCGATGTCTTGCAGCAGCGGGGCGTTGCCCTTGTACGGCACATGCGCGAGCTTGATGCCGGTTGAAGCTTGCACGTTCTCAAGGATCAGGTGGTACAGCGAGCCGATGCCCACGCTGCCATAGGTCAGCGGCTTGTCGGCCGATTTCCGGGCCAGAGCGATCAGCTCGTCAACGCTGTTGACCGGCAGGTCCTTGCGCGTCACAAAGACCATCACCGCATCGGCCACCGGATGCACCAGGCGGAAGTCCTCTGTCTTCAGCTTCACCGCGGCATTGGCCAGCGGCGACAGGATCACCTCGTTGGGCGAGCCCTGGAAGATGTAGTAGCCATCGGCCGGCGCGGCCAGCACCTTCTGCGCTGCCAGCGCGCCGCTCACGCCGCCGAGGTTCTCCACCAGCACCTGCTGGCCCAGC
>JANMYI010000704.1:0-4630 GCA_031381955.1 Burkholderiales bacterium | reverse complement strand
GACCCTCTGGATCTCTCGCTGGCTGGCGCCGGCCTCCAGCAGGGTCCAGACGGTTGTCTGTAGATGTGGCTTCAAGACATTCACTCCTTGTATCCCCTCGACATTGAGGGGCGGAAAGTAACGTCCTGCTCAGCCCTGACGCGCCCGCCCCGCCGGCCTCCTCAGCGCCTCACCCATGCGCGGCCGGGGTGGGGGAATTTGAGGTGGCCATGGGTGGGGGAATTTGGGTGGCCATCAGGGCCCGCGACGCGGCGGCGTTCCCGGAGTGCCAGACCTTCCTGCACATCAGCGCCGGCGCAAAGGGCGGCCGTGCGAGGGACGTGCCCATCGCGACCGACGAGCAGCGCGAACTCCTGGCGCGCGTCATGTCAGCCGTGGCTCCTGGCGAGTTCGTCGGCCGCCCCGGCTTCACGACGACCCAGAACCAGGCCCGCTTCTACTACGTCATCCGCAAGTTCGGCATCTCGAAGGCCGGGCTCGGTGTGGTCGCCCACGGGCTGCGCCACCAGTACGCCAACGACCACTTCGAGGACGACGCTGGCGGACAGTCGCCGGTGCGCGGTGGCAAGGTCCGCCCTCCGGGCAACGACCTCGCCAGGAGGCGCGTCGCGCGCGCTCTTGGGCACAACCGCAGCCGGGCAAGCGCGTCGTATTTGGGCCAGTCGGTTGTTATGCGCAGCAAGCCGCAGAAAGGGCCGCCCGGGACGCCGACCGATTCAACCCCGGATCGGTCCGGCGATGTGTCCGGTTGACCGATCCGGAAGCGCATCTCGCCCAGCCCCTCCCGTTCCTGCCCACTCTTGCCGAAAGGACCATGCAATGAATGACACAGACCTTCCATTCCCCGTCGCCCCGTTCAGCGCCGCCGAACTGTCGCAGCCCGCCATCGTCGATCAAGGTGTCACCGATCGGTTCCTGTTGCGAGTCGCGCGCCACAAACTGGGCTCGCTTGCGGAAATGCAGCGCGCGTTCGACCGTGCCACGAAGTACGGAGTGTGGGCCGCAACGGCCTGCGACTACAAACTGTTCGATGGAATGACCGACCTGATCGACCCGCGGGGCGAGGGATCGGGGTTCGGGGAACCCTTCGACGACAGCCCTTGGACGGCAAAGGCTTGTGCGGAGCTCATCAACAAAATTGTCGACAGCGCCGGTGTACCTCGTGTCCGAGACCGCGTGGGTGGTCGAATGGAGGGGAGCGACAGCACATCGATTCGAGGTGATCCTCCCCCGTCTGCTGCCTGATCCCGCTCGCACGGCTTGGTGGGCCAGTGCTGCTCTGAATGAAATGACGCTCCTGGATGAAGAAGGCTGGCTGAAGGGGACGAAGCGTGCCCCCAAACGCATCGAATATGACGCCCGGACCACACCTTGGAGCATTCTGGCGTTCTACCTCCCCCCGCTCGGTCTGACAACAGGCCATTGGGCGTGCCGAAGGCGGCTGAGCAAGTACCTTGTTCCCATGCTGCTGCGCGTGCAGAAGGGGCTGGAGATGTTCGACGCACCGCGTGACCATGCATGCTTCGAAACATCGCGGTTCTTCCGTGCGGCCAGGTACCTCGGCCAGAGCGGAATGACGCCATTGCAGTAAACGGAGTTGCAGGTGCCGATGCCGCTGAATGACGACTTCGCGGGGCGCAGCTCGGCGGTCGCACTTGCGATCCGCTCGGCGGCGAGAAGCCGTCATGAGATTTGGTTGGTGATGCCGGACAGCCGACACTCATCGGCGCCGCTCCCGGCCAGAACCCGACGTTCGTCTCGCCGCCAGATAGCTGACAGTCGATCACGCCAGGCTGGAGCCTGCGGGCGATCCGGATGCTGCGCTTGCCGCGAAGCCGCGCGGTTGACGCCCAGAGAGGTGTTCTTGTCAGGACGTCATCTGCCCATCAAGACAGGCCGATCAATCCCAGCGTGCGGTGAACAAGCCTTGCGCCCACCCTGGCACGCAAAACAGTGCACCGTCCAAGCTGCCGGTATCCAGGGCCAACCCCGGCCGCACCAGCGAGGTCACATACAAGTCGAGCGCCTGCGGTCCGCCAAAGCAGGGCATGGTGGGCGCGCGGCAGGGAAGGCTCCAACGCAAAACGAGATCCCCTGCGGCGCTGAAGCGGTTCAGGCAGCCCGCCGACACGCCCGCCGACCAGTAGTGGCCCTTGGCATCCACCGTTGCCCCATCGGGCCGGCCGGCCGCCTCGTCGGGGCTGCAGAGCGGGCAGGCTTGCCCCATGGTGCCGGTGCTCTCGTCCCATGGCGCCTTCCACACCCAGCCGGCAGGGCGGTCGGAGTAGTAAAGCGTTCGGCCGTCGGGGCTGAAGGCCGTGCCATTGGCCACGGTCAGCCCTTGCACCAAGCGCCGCGCGGGGCTGCGCCGGTCGGCCACGAACAGCGAACCGGTGGGCTGCTTGTCGGTGGGCCGGTCGTCCATCGATCCGAACACGAACCATCGCCCCGATCGCGACACCGTGCCGTCGTTCAAGCGGTTGTGCGCGGGCTCGTCGGGCACGGTGAGTACAGGGTCCAGCCTGCCGGTATCCAGGTTCAGTTGGGCGAGGGTCTTCTGCAAAGCCAGCACCACGCCGCCGGCGCACAGGCCCATGGCACCCACCACGCCTGGCAAGGTCCAGCGCGCTATGGCGCCGGTGACGGGGTCGAGCCTCAGCACCGCTGGGGCGCGCACGTCGATCCGGAGCAGTGTCTGGGTCTCGTTGCACCACAGGGGCGACTCGCCCACCCGGTTGCCAACACGCCAGGCATGCAGGCCGGGCAGGGTGGGGTGGTCGATCTCGACGCGCTCAACGCGCGCGTGCTGGGCGTTCAGGATCACCGACATGGCCATCTGCTGCAAAACTTCCGCCCTGGTAGCGCTCGGCCACCGGGTTGCTGGTGACTTTGGAGGCCAGTGCGGCCGCGTAGATGTCGGCGCTGTGCTTGGGGCGGTAGCCCAGCGCCTCGGCACGGTGGTTGTCATACCAGGTGGCGCTGTTGGCCGACACGCCATAGACCACCTCGTGGTGGTAGTCGGCGGTCAGGCCCACCTCGATCAGCTGCGCCAGGTCTTCCGGGTGCAGCCAGTGCGACAGCATGCGATTTTCCAGCGGCTCGGGCCCGCAATAGCCGATGCGCATGCCGAAGCCGCGCACGCCGAACTTGTCGGCATACATCGCGGCCACCGCTTCCATGAACACCTTGGTCACGCCATAGCGGCCGTCGGGCCGCGGCGGGGCGCGGTGGTCGATGTGCTGGTCGCGGGCGTAGTAGCCCACGGCGTGGTTCGAGCTGGCGTACAGGATGCGGCCCACGCCGGCGGCCGCAGCGGCCTCCCACAGGTTGACGACCGTGCGCAGATTGGCGTCCACCAGCACCGACCAGGGTGCCTCGCGCGGGTAGCCTGCAAAGTGGACGATGGCGTCCACGCCCTCCACCAGGGCCGGCGTGGCGGCGGGATCGGCCAGGTCGGCCACGATTACGCTCTGCTGCGGGCCGGTGGCGTCGAGGGGCACGATGTCGGTCAGCCTCAGTTCGCGGCAGAAACCTGCCAGCTGGGCGCGAACCGACCGCGCCACCTTGCCGTTGGCGCCGGTGACGAGGATGCGCTGGAACATCATTGGGCCTTGATGCCGGCGTCCTTGATGACCTGGGTCCAGCGGTCCAGCTCGGCGTCGTGGTACTTCTGAAAATCCGCCGGGGTCTTGCTGGTCACCACGTCCGATGCCAACTGCCAGGCGCGGGCACGGAAGGCCGGTGTGTCGGCGGCGGCCACCACCGCCTTGAACAGCTTGTCGATCACGGCCTTGTCCGTGCCCCCCTTGACGGCAACGCCCTGCCAGCTGCGGATGTAGGTATCAGGCGGCAGGCCCAGTTCCTTGGCACTCTTGACGTTCGGCAGCGCGTTCGAGCGGGTCTCCTGCATCACCGCCAGCGGCTTGATGGTGCCGGCGTCCAGAAAGCTCTTCAGGCTGCCCGAGCCCAGGTCATAGATGACGTCGACTTCACCGCCGATCACCGCCATGTTCATCGCTGCGCCACCCTTGTAGGGCACATGCAGGGCGGGGATCTTCTGGCTGCGCTTGAGCAACTCGATTGCCAGGTGGCCCGAGGTGCCCATGCCACCCGAGCCGAACTTCAGGCCACCGTCGGTGGCCTTGGACCCGGCGATCACGTCGGCCGGGGTGTTGAGCTTGCCCTTGCCGCTGGTGAGCATCAGCACCGGCACGCTGGTGATCTGCGACACCATCGTCAGGTCGGTCCTGGGGTTGTACTTCACACCCGATAGCGCCGGCAGCGTGGCCAAGTTGATGGCCGCCATCAGCAAGGTGTGGCCGTCGGCCGGGGCGTTCAGCACCGCGGTGATGGCCAAGGCGCCGCCGGCACCAGGTTTGTTGTCAATGATGACCTTCTGACCCAGGGTGTTGCCCATTTCATCGGCCAGCGCACGGCCGATGGTGTCGAGTGCGCCGCCGGGCGGGAAGCCCACCACCAGGGTGACGGGCTTGTCAGGCCACGCCTGTGCTGCGCCCGACCAGGCCAGGGTCAAAGCCGCTGCGGTGGCCAGGAGGCTGCGGGTGGCCAGTCGGCGGGTGGTGGCGGGAAGGGTCTTTGCCATGGGGGTGTCTCCGTGGGGCAGGGGGCC
>JANMYI010000679.1:0-7564 GCA_031381955.1 Burkholderiales bacterium | reverse complement strand
ATCATGCTTTGCTCGTAGGTGCGGATCATGATCACGTCGCACATGCGGCTGATCACGCGGGCGGTGTCCTCGGCCGGCTCGGACCGGCCCAGGTGGCTGTCGCCGGTGGTCAGGTGCACCACCGAGCCGCCCATCTGGTACATGCCGGCTTCGAAGCTCACGCGCGTTCGCGTGCTGGCCTTTTCGAAGATCATGGCCAGCGTGCGGTCCACCAGCGGCTGGTAGCGCTCGTAGTTCTTGAAGCGCGTTTTGATGGTGCGCGTGCGCTCGAACAGGTAGGCGTATTCCTCGGCGCGCAGATCCTTGAATTGCAGGTAGTGCTTCATCAGGCTGTGGCCCGGCTTCATGGCGCTTTGGGTTCGGCCAAAAAGGCGCGGATCAACGGGCACAGGATGGCCACGATCTGCGCTGTTTCATCGGCGCTGATGATGAGCGGGGGCACCAGGCGGATCACGCTGTCGGCCGTCACGCTGAGCAGCAGCCCGGCATCGGCGGCGCGACCCAGAAGCACACCGCAGGGGCGATCCAGCTCAATGCCCAGCATCAGGCCTTGGCCGCGTATTTCTCGTACACCTGAAACGTTAGCCAGCTCGCGTTCGAGACCCGCCTTGAGCAACGCACCCACCGTGGCGGCGTTTTGCATCACTTGGTCTTCAACCATGATGCGCAGCGTTTCCACCCCGGCGCGCATGGCCAACGGGTTGCCGCCGAAGGTGGTGCCGTGGTTGCCCGGGCCCAGTACGTTGACTGCCTTCGGCCCCACCACCACCGCGCCGATGGGCACGCCCGAGCCCAGGCCCTTGGCCAGCGGCATCACGTCTGGTTTGATGCCGGCCCACTGGTGCGCAAACCACTTGCCGGTGCGGCCCAGGCCGCATTGCACTTCATCCAGCATCAGCAGCACGTCGCGCTCATCACACAGGCGGCGCAGCCCTTGCAGAAACTCAATGCGGCTGGGGTGAATGCCGCCTTCGCCCTGAATGGTTTCCAAGAAGATGGCGGTCACGCTGGGGTGGGTGTCCAGTGCGTGGGTCACCGCGGCTAAATCGTTCAGGGGCACGCGCACAAAGCCTTCAACCATGGGCCCGAAACCGACCTTGATCTTGGGGTTGGCGGTGGCGGAAAGCGTGGCAATCGAGCGGCCGTGGAAAGCGCCTTCGAAGACAATGATTTCTGGCCGCTCAACGCCACGGTCATGGCCGAACTTGCGTGCGATCTTGATCGCCGCTTCGTTGGCTTCCAGCCCTGTGCTGCAGAAGAACGCGCCGACCAAGCCCGAGATCTCGCACAGCTTGGTGGCCAGCTCTTCTTGCAGCGGCACCTGGTAGTAGTTGGAGCTGTGGATGAGCTTGGCGATCTGCTCTTGCAGCGCCGGCACCAGCTTGGGGTGGCCATGGCCGAGGGTGTTGACGGCGATGCCGCCCAGGCCGTCGAGGTAGCGTCGGCCTTGGGTGTCCCACACCCAGCAGCCTTTGCCGTAGGCCAGCGCCAGCGGCAAGCGGCCGTAGGTGTTCAACACATGGGGCATGGCGGGGGGCGTGATGCGTTCCGGTGCGTTCATGGTGAAACCCTTGGCACGAAATGAAAGGCCGAAACGGCAATGCCGGTTCGGCCGGGAAATTCATTCTAAAGGTGGCTGTGCGGCGGCCGACAACACCTTGTTCAGGCCAACCCGAGCGGCGCCATGCAAGCAGCCCTGCAAACAGACCCCGCCACAATCGCGCACCTTGCGCCGCAGGCGCCCCCCGTGCGCCTGGTGGCCTTGCCTGCGGGCGCCACCTTGCACCGGCTGGCGCCGGCCGTTCCCATGACCCGCAGCGTTCCCCGCCAATTTGTCATTCAGGGTGTCACCCTGGACGGCAAGCCGTTTCGCCCGAGCGACTGGGCCGAGCGGCTGGCGGGCGCGATGTCCAGTTTTCGCCCCGGGGGCCAGCGTGGCGGCATCAGCGCGGCCATCGGCTACTCACCATATTGCGTGCCGCACGTGGTGGACGGCGTGAAGTCGGTGATCGTCAGCGAAGCGCTGCGCAACATCGAACCCATGGCCTGGGACTTCGTGATGAACTTCGGGCGCGACAACGCGCTGGTGGTGAAAGAACTCCCGACGGACAGTGTGCTGGGCTGATTTGGGCCCGGCGCGCCCAGCAAAAAGGGCTGCCTAAGCAGCGCCCAGCAAAAAGGGCTGCCTAAGCAGCCCTTTGCACTTCACCCGGAATGAACTTCAGGCAGCCAGCGCCAAGGCCTTGACTTTGGCACTTAAGCGGCTCTTGTGGCGCGCAGCCTTGTTCTTGTGGAACAGGCCCTTGTCGGCGATGGAGTCGATCGTGCTTTGGGCTGACAGGAACAGCGCCGCGGCGCGGGTCTTGTCGCCGGCAATCACGGCCTTTTGCACGTTCTTCACGGCGGTGCGGAATTCAGACCGCAGCGAGGTGTTGTGGGCGTTGAGCTTCACGTCTTGGCGCGCGCGCTTGCGGCCGGAGGCGATGCGAACGGTCTTTTTCTTGGCTTTGGCAGAGGTGGCCATGGGGTGTGGTGTGTTCCGGGTGCTGGAAAACCTTTGAGTATATCAGCGCCGGCCAGGCGCAGGGCCGGGGCAGGGGGGTGGCTGCCTATAATCGCGCCCGCCATCGCCCCCGTGGCAGCCCTTTGTAGGCAGCGCGTTCGCCCGGCCGTTGCGCCAGCACCCTGCGCCGCGCCAGCCCCGCCCACATGAATCTGTTAAAGGCCGCCTCGACGGTGTCGCTGTTCACGCTCGCTTCGCGCGTGACGGGCTTGGTGCGCGATCAATTGATGGCCGCCAGCTTCGGCGCCAATGCGCTGACCGACGCCTTCAACGTGGCCTTTCGCATCCCGAACCTGTTGCGCCGCCTGTTTGCCGAAGGGGCTTTTGCGCAGGCTTTCGTGCCGATGCTGGCCAGCACCCGCGCCGCCGAGGGTGATGAAGCCACGCACCGCCTGATCAACGCGGTGGCCAGCGTGCTGTGCTGGGCTTTGCTGATCACCGTGGCGCTGGGCGTGGTGGCCGCGCCGGTGATCGTGTGGGCCATGGCCTCGGGCCTGGTGGCCTTTGACCACGCGGTGTTCATGACGCGCATCATGTTCCCGTACATCGCTTGCATGTCGCTGGTGGCTTTGGCCGCAGGCATTCTCAACACCTGGAAGAACTTCGCCGTGCCGGCTGCCACGCCGGTGTTGCTGAACCTGGCCTGGATTGCCGCGGCGCTGTGGCTGGCGCCTTGGTTCGAACGCCAGGGCTGGCCGGCCATCTACGGTTTGGCCGTGGGCGTGATGATCGGCGGCGTGTTGCAGCTGGCCGTGCAGGTGCCTGCGCTGCACCGCGTGGGCCTGCTGCCGCGCCTGGCGCTGGCGCCGGCCGGGGTGCGCGCCGCCTGGCATCACCCGGGCGTGCATGCCGTGCTGCGCAACATGGCACCGGCCTTGCTGGGCGTGTCGGTGGCGCAGATCTCGATGCTCATCAACACGCAGATCGCCTCGCGCGTGGCCGTGGGTGCGGTGTCGTGGCTGACTTATGCCGATCGTTTGATGGAGTTTCCCGTGGCCCTGCTGGGCGTGGCCCTGGGCGTGGTGCTGACGCCGCAATTGGCGGCGGCCCAGGCGCGCAAGGACGCGGCCGGCTATTCGGCCATGCTCGACTGGGGCTTGCGCATGGCGCTGCTGCTGGCCGCGCCGTGCGCAGTGGCCCTGCTGGTCTTTGCCCCGGCCATGGTGGCCGTGCTGTTTCACTATGGCCGCTTCGAGGCGGTGGATGTGGCCAACACGGTGCAGGCCGTAGCCGGCTGGGGAGTGGGGCTGCTGGGCATCATCGGCGTCAAGGTGTTGGCGCCGGGCTACTTTGCACGGCAAGACGTGAAGACGCCGGTGCGCATCGCGCTGGTGGTGCTGGTCTTCACACAGCTCATGAATTTGCTGCTGGTGCCGCAATTGGGTTTTGCGGCGTTGGCGCTGTCCATCGGCCTGGGCGCCTTGCTCAATGCGGGTTGGCTGCTTTGGGGCCTGTTGCGCCTGGACGTGTATCGGCCAGAGCCAGGCTGGTGGTTGTTTGGCCTGCGCGTGGCGCTGGCCTGCCTGGCCTTGGGTGGGGTGCTGTGGTGGGCGGCCCAGGCGCTGGACTGGATTGCCCTGGCCACACACCCTTGGCGCCGCGCCGGGCTGTTGGGCGCCGTTCTCGCAGGCGTGGCGCTGCTGTACTTTGGCGTGCTGGCGGCCACCGGGTTGAAGCTCAGGCGGCTGTTGCGGCCCGGCGCGTAAACTGCCTGCATGAACTGCTGCCTGGTGAGCGCCCCAAGGCCGGCCAAAGCCGGCCGCCCCCCGCGGGGATCAAGCAAAGTGACAAAGCCACATTTCCTTGAGAGCCCACTTTGAACGGCCTGCGTTTCGAGGTGCCCACGCCGCTGGACTACTTCGCCACGCTGGTGGCTGATGACGCCAGCTTTTCGCTGCTTGAAGCGGCTGTTTCAGTGGCGCAAGACGAATACCCGAAGCTCGACGCGCAAGGCGTGCTTGATGAAGTCGATGCTCTCGGCGCGCGGCTGCGCCGGCGCATTCCCGACGACGCTGCGCCGCTGTTCAAGCTGCGCTTCCTGAACCGCTTCTTCTTTCAGGAGTTGGGCTTTGCGGGCAACGTGAACGACTACTACGACCCGCGCAACAGCTACCTCAACGACGTGCTGCACACGCGCCGCGGCATCCCCATCACGCTGGCGATGGTGTACCTCGAACTGGCCACCCAAGTTGGCCTCACCGCGCGCGGTGTGTCCTTCCCGGGGCACTTCCTGGTGAAGCTGAAGATGAGCCGCGGCGAGGTCATCATCGACCCGCTGAATGGCCATTCGCTGTCGCGCGACGATCTCGACGAGCGCCTCGCCCCCTACCGCCGCCAGCGTGGCCTGGTGGGTGACTTCGAGGTGCCGCTGGGCTTGTTCTTGCAATCAGCGCCGTCGCGCGACGTGGTGGCGCGGCTGCTGCGCAACCTGAAGGAAATCCACCGTGGCGCCGAAGACTGGCCGCGCCTGCTGCGCGTGCTCGACCGTCTGGTGGTGCTGCTGCCGCAGGCCTGGGAAGAGCGCCGCGACCGTGGCCTGACCCACGCTGAAGTGGGCGCCACCGACCTGGCCGCCGAAGACCTGCAGTGCTACCTCGACGAGCGGCCCGACGCCGAAGACGCCGCGGCATTGCGCGCGCGCGTGCTTGAACTGCGCGGCCTGGGTGGCCAAACATGGAACTGAAGCGGAACCTGCGGCCGAACTTGCGGCCGACGCCACACAGCCCGCCATGCCCTTGAACGCCGAGCAGCGCCACGCCCTGGGCTGGGTTGCCGTGGTGGCCTTGGTGGGCACCGTGTTGTGGCTGCTGGCGCCGGTGCTCACGCCGTTCATCGTGGGCGCGGTGCTGGCCTATGCCTTGCAGCCCGCAGTGGAGCTGCTGTCGCGCCGGCGCGTGCCGCGCGCACTGGCCGTGGTGCTGGTGGTGTTGCTCACGGCCGCGGCGCTGCTGGGCCTGCTGTTGCTCATCGTGCCGATCCTGTCGAAGGAAATCCCGTTGCTCAAGGAGCAGATCCCGCTGCTGGCCGAGCGCATGAACAACAGCCTGGTGCCGTGGCTGGCGCAGTTTGGTGTGAAGGCGTCGCTCGACGTGGAAAGCATCAAGGCCTTCGTTTTCAAGTACCTCAATGCCAACCTCGAAGACTGGTTTGCCACGGTGCTGGCCTCAGCGCGCATTGGCGGCAGCTTCGTGCTGGCCATCGTGGGCAACCTGATACTGGTGCCGGTGGTGTTGGTCTTCCTGCTGCTCGACTGGCCGCGCCTGGTGTCGCATGTGCAAAGCCTGGTGCCGCCGCGCATGCGCGCTCGGGTGAACGGTTTTTTGGGTGAGTGCGACGCCGTGCTCGGCCAATACCTGCGCGGGCAACTGGCCGTGATGCTGGTGCTGGCCGTTTACTACAGCGTGGCCTTGACATTGGCTGGCCTGGACCTGGCCTTGCCGGTGGGGGTGTTCACCGGCCTGGCCATCTTCGTGCCCTACCTCGGCATTGGCCTGGGCCTGCTGCTGGCGCTCACCGCCGCGTTGTTGCAGTTTCCCCTGCCCTACGCGCTGGGCATGGTGGCGCTCATCTACGGCGCCGGCCAGTTGGGCGAGGGCTTGTTCCTCACGCCGCGCATGGTGGGCGAGCGCATCGGCTTGTCGCCCTTGGCGGTGATCTTCGCGCTGCTGGCCTTTGGCCACCTGCTGGGCTTCGTCGGCGTTTTGGTGGCCCTGCCCGCCAGCGCCGTGGCCGTGGTGGCGGTGCGCCGCGCCGTGGCCTGGTACCGCGGCAGTTCGCTGTTCGGGCAGTAGGCACATCGGTTGATGAAACAACTGCCCCTGCCCATCGCCCTGCCGCCCGCGCCGAGCTTCGACAACTACCTGGCGCAGGCCAACGATGCGGCCTTGGCGCATCTGAACAACCTGCGCACGCTGGCCGCTCCGGTGTACCTGTGGGGCCCGCGCGGCAGCGGCAAGACCCACCTGCTGCGCGCCTTGGCGCTGCGCTGGGTGCAAGAGGGGCTGCGCTGCGCCTGGTTTGATGCCGCTGCGCCGCTGCCCTGGGTGTTGCCCGAAGACGCGCGGCTGGTGGTGGCGGACGACTGCGAGCAACTCGACGCCGATGGCCAGCAGCGCGCGTTTGCCCTGTTCGAGCTGGCTGCGGCGCAGGGCGCGCAATGGGCTGCGGCCGGCGCCTGGCCGCCGGTGGACTTGCCGCTGCGCGACGACTTGCGCACGCGGCTGGGTTGGGGCCATGTCTTCGCGCTGCACCCGCCGCTGGAGCATGAGACCCGCGCGGCCTTGCGCCGTGAGGCGGATCGTCGCGGTGTCTTTCTTTCCGATGAAGTGATGGGTTATCTGCTGACCCGATTCGAGCGCAACCTGTCGCACCTGATGGCGCTGCTCGACCGTCTTGACAGCTATGCCCTGGCCGAAAAGCGCGCGGTCACCGTGCCGTTGCTCAAGCAGATGCTGCGCGAAACCGCCCACAGCCATGGGCTGCACGACGAGGTGGCACCTTGAGGCTGGCCCTGTTCGACCTGGATGGCACCTTGCTGCCGATCGACTCCGACCATGCTTTCGGCGAATTCATGGTGCGCCTGGGCTGGGCCGATGGGCAGCGCTTTCGCCAACGCAACCAGCAGTTCTTCGAGCAGTACCAGGCCGGGCAACTGGACATCCATGCCTACATCGAATTCGCCACCCAACCCTGGCGCGAGCGCCCGGCGCATGAGCTGGCGCAGGCCTCGCAACGCTTCATGGCCGAGGTGGTGCGCCCGGCGTTGCGCGAGAGCGCGTTCGCGCTGGTGCGCGAACACGCCCGTGCCGGCGACGAGCTGGTGGTGGTGACGGCGACCAACGATTTCATCACCGCGCCGATTGCCGCGGCGCTGGGCGTGCCCAGCTTGATCGCCACCGAATTGGCGCGCGATGCGCTGGGCCGTGCCAGCGGCGCCATCCACGGCGTGCCTGCATTTCGCCACGGCAAGGTGGAACGTGTGCAGCAATGGCTGGCCGCGCG
>JANMYI010000662.1:0-15315 GCA_031381955.1 Burkholderiales bacterium | reverse complement strand
CTCGAAGCACAGCAACGCGGCGCGGCGCCGCGCGAAGAGCCAGCTAAATTGGCGGCCGATCTAAAAGCCTGCGCCGACAAAGCGCAGTCGGCAGCAAAGACAAAGTGGAATGCCAGCCAAGCCACCATCGTGCTGGGTCAGGGTTGGATCAAAGCATCAACTGGTGCGGACCCTCAGCGCTTGAGTCTGGGTAGACACGCCACGGCTGCCGTTGCGTTGGGGTCGGGCGACAACGGCTTGTTCAACCTCACGCTGCGTGGCATTCGCCGTGAAATCAATCTCGACACGTTGGCCAAGACGCCGGAATTCACGAACACCTCAATCGCGGCAGCCCGCTACACCTATGGTCAACCGGGCCGCGAGACCTATGGATTGGCGGAGCTGAGCAATGTCAAAAAGAACAGCGACACCCTTTCCAACGCGGCCTTCAAGTACGCATTGGGTATTGACCATAAGCTAACTGGCGGTCTGTGGATGGAGTTTCGCTACGGCCGCAGCCGCGTCGCCGACGGCACCAAGCTCGAGAACAAGGCGCTGTTCAACCTGAAGTTCTCGCCCGAGTCAACGCTAGACAAAAAACTCTGAATGCAGGCCTGTTGGGCCAAGCCCGCAGCCCTGCCTCAAGGCTTCAAGATCGCGCGCCCCTTGATGCGCCCGGCGCGCAAATCATCGAGCGCCGCGCTGGCCTCGGCCAAGGGTCGGGTGGTCATCGGCATCTCAGTCAGCTTGCCGGCGCGTGCCATGGCCATCAGCTCGCCCATTTCGCGCGGGTTGCCCACGTACGAGGCGGTGATGCTTTGCGCGCGCAGCACCATCATGGCCGGCACGAAGTTCACGTTGCCGCCGAACAGGCCCACCACGATCAGCTTCCCGGCCTTGCGCACGGCACCCAAACCAAAGTTGAAGGTGGCCGCTGCGCCGACGAAATCGATCACCGCGGCGGCGCCGCCGCCGGTGAGCTTCAACAGGTCTTTGAGTGCGCCGTCGGCACTCGGGTCGACCATCTCGCCGGCACCGGCGGCGCGCGCCACGTCCCATTTGGTTTTGTCGATCTCCACCACGATGGGCGGCGTGGGGAACAGCAGCCGCGCCAGGCGAATGCCCGACAAACCCACGCCACCCGCGCCGATGATGACCAATGGGTCGCGCTCGCCCAGCGCACCGGCTTTCTTCAACGCGCCATAGGCCGTGAGGCCCGAGCAGGCGTAGACGCAGGCCTGCTCCTCGGTGAGCGGGTCGTAGGCGAACAGGTACCTGGCGTGCGGCACCAGAACATGGTCGGCAAAACCGCCGTCGCGCTGAATGCCCAGGGCGCGCGGCGCGGCACAGACCTGCTCTTCACCCGCGGCGCAGGTGGAGCATGTGCCGCAGCCGACCCAGGGGTAGACCACGCGGCGGTCACCCACGCTGGCACCTTGCGCATCGGGCCCCACGGCCACCACCGTGCCGGCGATTTCATGGCCCATGGTGCGCGGCGGTTGCATGGCGCGCATCATGTCGAGCTTGTTGCCACCGCCGAGGTCGAAGTAGCCGTCTTGCAGGTGAACGTCGCTGTGGCACACGCCGCAACTGCCGATCCTCACCAGCACTTCGGTGCCTTGAGGTTGGGGCGTTTCACGCAGCACTTGCGCCAATGGTTTGCCGAAGGTTTCAACTTGATAGCTGAGCATGTGTGGGCCTGGTTAACGTAAGAAAGGAGTCAACGCACCGAGAACGGTGACTGGTACGGCCGCCCGAAACCCACACCGGCCACGATGGTGCCGGCGGGGCGCAGAAAGACTTTGCCCTCGCGTTTGTTGTCGCGCGTGTCGACGAACGACACCGGGCCTTCCACCACATCGAGAATCGACAGGTCAGCCGGCGCACCGATTTGCAGCGTGCCGTGTTTTGGGATGCGCGCGATCACGCTGGCCGGCTTGGCGGTGGCCATGCTCACCACTTGTTCAAGCGTGAAGCCCAGCCCGATCAGCTTGCTCATCACCCAGGGCAGGTACGGCATGCCGGGGCTGTTGCCCGAGAACACGTGGATGTCTGACGACACCGTGTCGGGCGGGCAGCCTTGCTGGATGGCGGCCTCGGCGATGGTGTAGTCGAAGCTGCCACCGCCATGGCCGATGTCGAAGATCACGCCGCGCTTCTTGGCTTCAAGGGCCGCAGGCAGCAGCCTGCCGCCTTGCACGATGTTCGTGCCCTGGCCGCCCACATTGGGCGCGCCGGAATAGCAATGCGTGAGCACATCGCCCGGGCGCAGCAGATCGAGAATTTGCGACATCAGCGCCGCATCGGCCACGCCGCCGATGTGGCACATCACCTTGGCCGGCACGCCGGCCATCACACACGCCGCGATGGCGCGCTTCAGCGGCTCGATGCCATGCCGCGCGACCACGTTTTCACTCATGCGCACCTTCACGCCGAGCACCAGATCGGCGTTCTCGGCCACCGTGCGCGCCGCGGCTTCGGGCTGCGCATAGTCGATGTTGAACAGCTCGGGCACCGGGAACCCCGCCAAACCGGCCACGGCGATGTGCACGAAGGCGAACTGCCGCGTGCGCGACGCCGGCACCACGAAGCGGCGGAAGGCCGCCAGGTTGTTGGCGCCGGCGTCACCGGCTGAAACCACCGTGGTCGTGGCCTGGTGCGCCACCAGTTCATCCGCCGGAATGCCAATGGCCGAGCCGTAGGGGTAGGTGTGGGCATGCAGGTCGATCAAACCCGGCGTGACGAGCTTGCCGCCGGCATCCATCACCCGGTTCGCGCGCGCGGGGGCGATGCCGGGTTCGATGGCTTCGATCAGGCCATAGCGCATGCCGATGTCGCGCATGCCCGACAGGCGCTGGCTGGGGTCGAGCACATTGCAGTTGCGCAAGAGCAAATCAAACTTGTCATTCGGCCCCATGGCGGCCACCGCTGCGCCGGGCACGGCGCCCAACGCGGCGGCGCCAGTGGCCAGGAGTAGGTGGCGGCGGGTTGTATGCTGCATGCTGGCCTCGTGGTGGTGTGGAAAGCTCATTCAAGCATGCCCTGCCAGACCGGCGCAATTGGTTAAAAGACGGGTTCAACAACGGGGTGACATGACGAACAAATCCTTCGCGGGTGTGCCGGTGCTGGTGGTGGGTGCCGGCATCATGGGCGCGGGCATTGCCCAAGTGGCGGCGCAGGCCGGCCATGTGGTGTGGTTGTTCGATGCGCGCGCCGGCGCGGCGGCTGAGGCCAAGACCAAGCTCGCCGCCAGCCTGCAAGGCCTGGTGGCCAAGGGCAAGATGGACGCGGCAGTGGTGGAGCAACTTGTCGCGCGCATCGAGCCGTTAACGGCGCTCGAAGGCGCCGCGCAGGCCGGTCTGGTGGTGGAAGCCATCGTTGAAGACCTGGCCGCCAAGCGCGGCTTGTTCAAGCAACTGGAAGGCATCGTCAGCGCCGAGTGTGTGCTGGCCACCAACACGTCTTCGATTTCAGTCACGGCCATCGCCAACGGCCTGGCGCAGCCGCAGCGCCTGGTGGGCATGCACTTCTTCAACCCCGTGCCGCTGATGAAGCTGGTGGAAGTGGTGGCCGGCCTGCAAACCGATGCCGACGTGGCCGCGGCAATCTTCGAATTGAGCAAGGCCTGGGGCAAGGTGCCGGTGCATGCGCGCTCCACGCCCGGCTTCATCGTCAACCGCATTGCGCGGCCCTACTACGCTGAAACGCTGGCCCTGCTGCTGGAGCAGGCCGCCACGCCGCAGGTGCTGGACGCCTGCTTGAAGGGCGCGGGCTTTCGCATGGGGCCGTGTGAGTTGATGGATTTGATCGGCCACGACACCAACTTCGCCGTCACGCGCTCGGTGTTCGAGGCCAACTACTTCGACCGCCGCTACATGCCTTCTCTGGTGCAGCGCGAGATGGTCGATGGCGGGCTGTTCGGGCGCAAAACGGGCCAGGGCTTCTACCGCTACCCGCAAGGCGCAGCGGCCTTGCCCGTGGCGGTGCACGAGGCGCCGGCCACGGCGCGCGTGGTCACGGTGCACGGCCAGGGCGCGCTGGCCGATGCGCTGGAGCAAGCCGCCGCCGCCGCCCGGGCTGCCCAGGGCTGGGGCCCGGCGCGCGAACCGGCCAGCGGCTGGGTGGGCATGGTGATCGACGGTGCGCACCTGGTGCTGACCGATGGCCGCTGCGCCGACGAGTTGGCCGCCACCCTGGGCACGCAAGAGCTGGCCGTGTTCGACCGGCCCGTGCGCGCTCCGGCGCCGCCCGGCACGGCCTTGGCCTACGCCGTGGCCAGCGGCGCAAGCACCGCCTGGCAGGCGCAGGCCCCGGCCTGGCTCGCCGCCTTGGGCTTTGCGCCGCTGCACGTGGCTGACGCACCCGGTCTGGTGGTGGCGCGCACCATCGCCATGCTCATCAACGAAGCCGCTGACGCCGTGCTGCAGGGCGTGTGCAGCCCTGAAGGCGCTGACGCGGCCATGAAGCTGGGCGTGAACTACCCCGCAGGCCCATTTGAATGGTTAGCTGATTGGAGCGCCGCTGAGGTGTGCGCACTGCTCGATGCGCTGGATGCCCACTACCGCGGCGAACGCTATCGCGCCAGCCCCTGGCTGCGTGCGCGTGCACGCGCCGCCTGAACCTCTTTCCCACCCCCCAAGTAATCATGAACCAAGCCTTCATTTGCGACGCCACGCGCACCCCCTTCGGCCGCTACGGTGGCGCGCTGTCTTCGGTGCGCACCGATGACCTGGGCGCCCTGCCCATCAAAGCCTTGATGGCGCGCAACGCCAAGGTGGATTGGGCGGCGGTGGGCGACGTGCTCTACGGCTGCGCCAACCAGGCCGGTGAAGACAACCGCAACGTCGCACGCATGGCGGCGTTGTTGGCCGGGCTGCCGCAAGACGTGAGCGGCGCCACCATCAACCGGCTGTGCGGCTCGGGGCTCGACGCCGTGGGCAGCGCGGCGCGCGCCATTCGCTGCGGCGAGGCCGAGTTGATGATTGCCGGCGGCGTGGAAAGCATGAGCCGCGCGCCCTTCGTCATGCCCAAAGCCGAAAGCGCCTTCAGCCGCACCAACGCGGTGTACGACACCACCATCGGCTGGCGCTTCATCAACAAACGGATGAAGGAACTTTATGGTGTGGACTCGATGCCCGAGACCGCCGAGAACGTGGCGACTGACTTCCGCATCGAACGCGCCGCGCAAGACCGCATGGCGCTGCGCTCTCAACTCAATGCCGTGGCCGCGCAGAAGGCCGGTTATTTCGACAGCGAAATCACGCCGGTTTCCATCGCCCAGAGTGGAAGACGAAAAGAGTCTTCCACGGGTGACCCAATTTTGGTCAGCCAAGACGAGCACCCGCGCGAAACCTCGCTCGAAGCCCTGGCCAAGCTCAAGGGTGTGGTGCGGCCCGATGGCACGGTGACGGCCGGCAACGCCAGCGGCGTGAACGATGGTGCCTGCGCGCTGCTGCTGGCCAGCGAGGCCGCGGCCGCCAAGCACGGCCTCACGCCGCGCGCCCGCGTGGTGGGCATGGCCTGCGCCGGCCTGGCGCCGCGCATCATGGGCTTTGGCCCGGCTCCGGCCACGCGCAAGGTGCTGGCGCTCACCGGTCTGAGCCTGGCGCAGATGGACGTGATCGAGCTCAACGAAGCCTTCGCCGCCCAGGGCCTGGCCGTGCTGCGCGACCTGGGGCTGGCGGATGACGACGCGCGCGTGAACGCCTGGGGCGGCGCCATCGCCCTGGGCCACCCGCTGGGCGCCAGCGGCGCGCGGCTGGTCACCACGGCGGTGAACTTGTTGCAGCGCAAGGGCGGGCGCTACGCGCTGTGCACCATGTGCATCGGCGTGGGGCAGGGCATTGCGCTGATCGTCGAACGGGTTTGAAATCACACTCTCACATCCATGGAGACATGACATGAAGCTGCAACTGATCGACCAGAAGGCTTTGATCCAGCAATTTGCAGAGGCCTCCACCAAGCAGGGCGCCGCGCTGCGAAAATCAGTGAATGAAGCCACGCTCAATGCGCTGAAAGCGCGCGAGCTGTCGCTCACCAACATCAGGCAAGTGTTGAAGGCCGTGAGCGAGGCCACAGCCAAGGGCGCGGCGGCCAGCCCGCTGCCCATGCCCGACGTAGAGGCCCTGCTCGGCCAGGCCTTGGCCGGTGTGGATGGCGCCTTGGTGCAGGCGGTGGAAGCCAACCGCCGCGCCTTGCAGCAATTGGTGGCACAAGGCGTGGCAGTGCAGGAAAGCCATGTGAAGAAGGCGATGAGCGAGATCGACAAGCTGGAAGACAGCTTTTTTGCCGCGGTAGACAAAGCCATGGCCGGCGTGGCCGGCGTCGATGCGCCGCTGCTCGGCGCCTTCAGCCAGGTGATGACGGCGTTCAAGACCGACGGCACGCAAACCGGCGCGCGCGCCAAGGACACCCTGGCGCAACTCAGCAGCAGCGCGCGCGACGCGATGCGCGACCAACGCGCCGTGGCCGTGGCCGCCACGCAGGCCTGGCTCGATGGCTATTCGGCGCTGGTCAGCGGCGTGCTGCTGGGCATGTCTGAAGCGCTCACGCCGGGCGCGGCAGTGCCGAAGAAGGGCAAGTAAGCGCCTTGCCAGTCGGATGCAACGCGACCGCGCGGCAGGGTGGTCATCGGGGTATGCCCTTTACCCCTTGATGGGGGAGTGACCGGCGTTTGCGCGGCCGCTTACCTACACTTCCTGCCGCTGGCCCGATCCGGGCTGGCCGAGAGCCGCCGGGCGCACACCGTGTTCGCTGGCTTCATTCACCTTCCCACCCCAAGGATCCGCCGCCATGAAGCTGACTCCCACCACATTCAAGCCCCGCCTGGCCTGGCTGGCCCTGGCCGCCACCACGCTGTGCGTGCCGTTTGCCCAGGCCGCCGCATCCGAGCCCACCACCCGCGTGATCGTGGCCTACAAGCCCGGCGCCCTGGGCTTGATACGCGCCGCCGTGGCCAGCGCGCGCGGCAACGTGGCGCATGAAATTTTCGGCATGGATGCCATGGCCGTTGAACTGCCGGCCCAGGCCGTGGCCGCGCTGGCGCGGCATGCACAGGTGGAGTTCATTGAAGAAGACGTGAAGCGCTACCCGTTTGCCGCCACCACGCCTTCCACGGGCGCGCCGTATCTCAGCGGGCAACTGGTGCCATATGGCATCAACCTGGTTCAGGCGGATCTGCTGGCTGGCACCGACACGAACGGTCGCAAGATTTGCATCATCGATTCGGGCTACGACCGGACGCATGAAGACTTGTCTTCTTCCAGTACCAACGTCACCGGCGAATTCGACAGTGGCACGGGCTGGTGGTACACCGACGAGAACCACCACGGCACGCATGTGGCGGGCACGATTTCGGCGTTGAACAACGCTGGCACGGGCGTGGTGGGCGTGCTGGAAAACGGCACGATCAAGCTGCACATCGTGAAAGTGTTCGGTGCGGCGGGCTGGGCCTATTCGTCGTCGTTGGCTACGGCCGCCAACAAGTGCAAGGCAGCGGGCGCCAACGTGATCAGCATGTCGCTGGGTGGGTCGCGCTCCAACAAGATCGAGCAGCGCGCGTTCGATTCGATTTACGCGGGCGGCATCTTGAACATCGCCGCCGCGGGCAATGCCGGCACCACGGCCCAGTCATACCCCGCCGGCTACAGCAGCGTGATCTCGGTGGCGGCGGTTGATGAAGCCAAGGCCTGGGCCACGTTCTCGCAATACAACAGCAAGGTCGAACTGTCTGGGCCGGGCGTGAATGTCTTGTCCACGGTGCCGATGGGCACGGGCTCGGCTTCCGCACTCACGGTAGGCACCACGGTGTATGCACCGGGCGGCATGGATGGTTCACCCCGGCTCAGCCGCACCGGCGCACTGGCCGACTTTGGCCTGGGCGGCGCGACGATGCCCGGCATGAGCGGCATGGTCTGCCTCATCCAGCGCGGCACCTATGACTTCGCCACCAAGGTGAGCAACTGCCAAAGCAGCGGTGGCGTCGGCGCCGTGGTCTACAACAATGTGGCGGGCGGCTTCGGCGGCACATTGGGCGGCGTGGTGACCACCATCCCATCCGTCACAGCGTCTGCCGCGGAAGGCGCGGCGATGCTGGGTCAGCTTGGCCAAGATGCCACGGTCAGCGTGGGTGCTTCCAACTATGCGTTCTTTGACGGCACCTCGATGGCCACGCCGCATGTCTCGGCCGTGGCGGCCTTGGTGTGGAGCATCAGACCCGAATGCACCGCAGCGAAACTGCGCGCATCGCTGCAAAAGAGCGCGCAGGACATCGGCGCTGCGGGCAAGGACAACAAGACCGGATATGGCCTGGTGCAAGCCAAGGCGGCGGTGGACCGCATCAGGGACTTTGGCTGCGGTAACTGATCCCGTCGCACTCCCAAGAAAAGGCGGCCGGCTCACCCCGGCCGTTTTTCATATCAAGCCGCGAAGCGCCCGCCCGCGCCCTTGGCGCAAAAGCCCAGGTCTTCAAGCTGCATCAGCACGGTGATGGTGGGCGCCTCGCCGGTGCCGCGCACAATTCAGCCATGGCGAGACCGCCCGAAGTGGAGCAACGCCTGCGTGATTTCGTTGAAGGCATGGCGGTGCCCTGGTGGCCCGACGCCCCCAAACCTAATGAATGACATCACCATGTTTGAACTGACCCCTGCCGACCACGAACGTGCCGCTGCGCACTTTGAGCACGCCCGCGCCGCGGCGCGCGATGTCATCGGCCTGCCCGCCAACACGCCCACGCGGCCAGTGCAAAGCGTGGCCATCATCGGTGCCGGCACCATGGGCACGGGCATTGCCATGTCCTTGGCCAACGCCGGCATCGCCACTTGCCTGTATGAAGCCGACGCCGCCGCCTTGCAGCGCGGCCTGGCGCGGGTGCGGGACATCTACAACGCCAGCGCGGCGCGCGGCAAACTTGAGCCGGAAGACGTGGCGCAGCGCCTGGCCTTGATCACCAGCACGCTTGCCTTCGAAGACCTGGCGCCGGCTGATTTGTTCATCGAAGCCGTGTTCGAAGACCTGGGCCTCAAGCAGCGCTTGTTCACGCAAATCGACGCCGTGGCCAAGCCCGGCGCTATTCTGGCCACCAACACCTCGGGCCTCGACATCGACGCCATTGCCGGCGCCACCAAGCGCCCGCAAGACGTGATCGGCGCGCACTTCTTCAGCCCCGCGCATGTCATGCGCCTGCTGGAAGTGGTGCGTGCCAACGCCACCGCGCCCGACGTCATCGCCACGCTCATGGCGCTGGGCCCGCGCATCGGCAAGAGCGCGGTGCTGGCGCGCGTCTACCCGGGCTTCATCGGCAACGCGCTGTTTCGCCAAAGCCACCGCGAGGCGCACTTTCTGGTGGAAGACGGCGCGCTGCCGCACGAGGTGGACGCCGCGCTCACCGGCATCGGCTATGCCATGGGTGTGTTCGCCGTGCAAGACCTGGCCGGCACCGATGTGGGCTACCAAACTCGCAAGGCTCAAGTGGCCACGCGCGCAACCGACCGGCGTTGGAGCGACTTGATCCTGAAGCTGGTGGAGATGGGCCGCACCGGGCAGAAGAGCGGCGCCGGCTGGTACCGCTACGAAGCTGGCCAGCGCAAGCCGCAGCGTGATGCCGCGGTGGAAGATTTCATCAACGCCGAATCGGCGCGGCTGGGCATTCAGCGGCGGCCTATCAACGTAGATGAGATTTTGGAACGCTGCATCTACAGCATGGTCAACGAAGGTGCGCGTCTGCTGGAAAAAGGCATTGCGCAACGCGCCAGCGACATCGACCTGGTCATGCTCACCGGCTACGGCTTCCCCGCCGCGCAGGGTGGGCCGATGTTCATGGCTGACCGCATCGGCTTGGCCGAAGTGGCGCAAACCGTGCAGCGCCTGCACGAAAAGCATGGCGCATGGTGGCAACCGGCACCGCTGCTGCTGCAGCTGGCACGCAGCGGCGGCACGTTCGCCGCCTGGCGGCCTTGATGATCTAACAGGAGCTTGCGTGTGAACTACAGCGACTACCTGCATCTGGATGAGGTGCTGGGCGCCCAACACCCACTCTCGCCTGACCACAACGAGCTGCTGTTCATCGTGCAGCACCAAAGCAGCGAGCTGTGGATGAAGCTCATGCTGCATGAGCTGCGCGCGGCCATTCGCCACGTTGCGCAAGACCAGCTCAACGCGGCGTTCAAGATGCTGGCGCGCGTTTCGAAAATCATGGAGCAACTGGTTCATGCGTGGGATGTGCTGGCCACCATGACGCCGCCCGAGTACAGCGCCATCCGCCCTTACCTGGGCAGCAGCAGCGGCTTCCAGAGCTGGCAATACCGCTGCATCGAGTTCAGCCTGGGCAACAAGAACGCGGCCATGTTGCAGCCGCATGCCGGCCGGCCGCAGCACTTGGCTGAAGTGACGGCCGCGTTCGAAGCGCCTTCGCTGTACGACGAAGCCCTGCGCCTGCTGGCGCGCCGCGGCCTGAGCGTGCCGGCCAGCCACACGCAGCGTGACTGGCGTGCGCCGTATGCCGCCAATGCCGAGGTGGAAGCCGCCTGGTTGCAGGTGTACCGCGCACCCGACACGCATTGGCAGCTCTACCAGTTGGGCGAGGAACTCACCGACCTGGAAGACGCCTTCCGCCTCTGGCGCTTTCGCCATGTCACCACCGTGGAACGCATCATCGGCTTCAAGACCGGCACCGGCGGCACCAGCGGCGTGGGCTATTTGCGCAAGATGCTGGACGTGGTGCTGTTCCCGGAGGTGTGGGCGCTGCGCACGGATTTGTGATCGACCTTCGGGAGTACCGGCCATGCTTGCGCTGCGACCGAGCCGCGAATACTGCAACCGCGCCTTGCCGCCTGAAGCCACGCTGGTGGCGCATGCAGTGTTTGCGGGGACTATCAAGGCCATCCCGCCGGTGCAACGCTGAAGGCCCCGCCTGCCTAAAATCCCCGCTTCTTCCCGCCGAAAGCCACCGCGATGGACACCCGAACTTCCCCGATCCGCCTGCGCCTGAGCCAATTGCGTGACTGGCTCGCACGCGAGCCATTCCAGGCCGTGTTGGTGCCCACCAGTGACCCGCATCTGTCTGAATACCTGCCCGAACGCTGGCAGGGGCGCGAGTGGTTGTCGGGCTTCACCGGCTCGATGGGAACGTTGGTCGTCACGCCGCAGCGCGCGCTGCTGTTCGCTGACAGCCGCTACTGGGGCCAGGCGGAAGCCGAGCTGGAAGGCACGGGTATCGAGTTGGTGAAGATCGCCACCGGGCAATCCACGGCCCATGTGGAATGGCTGGCGCGTGAAGTGCCACGCGGGCAAACGGTGGCGGTGGATGGCGATGTGCTCAGCCTGAGCGCCGCTGTCACCTTGAAAGCGGCGTTGGACGCGGCCGGCGTCGGCCTGCGCACCGATGTGGATGTGCTCAGCGCCATCTGGCCCGAACGCCCTGGCTTGCCCACGGCGCCGGTGTATGAACACCTGGCCCCGCATGCGCCGCTGGCGCGCGCTGCCAAGCTGGCGGCGGTGCGCGAGGCCATGGCCGCGCTCGGCGCCACGCACCATTTCATTTCCACGGTGGACGACCTGGCCTGGTTGACCAACCTGCGCGGCGCCGATGTTGAGTACAACCCGGTGTTCATGGGCCACCTGCTGCTCGACCTGGCCGGCGCCGTGCTTTTCGTGGGCACGGGCAAGGTGAGCACAGCCCTTGCCGCGCGACTGGCGGCCGATGGCGTGCAGCTTGCGCCCTACGCCGATGCGGCGAATGCCCTGGCTGCGCTGGGCACCGGTGCGCGTTTGCTGATCGACCCGCGGCGCATCACCCACGGCCTGCGCAGCAAGGTGGGCGCCGGCTGCACGGTCATTGAGGCCATCAACCCCAGCACCTTGATGAAGAGCCGCAAGACGGCTGAAGAGGCGGCGCATGTGCGTGCAGCCATGGCGCAAGACGGCGCGGCAATGTGCGAGTTCTATGCCTTGTTCGAGGCCGCACAGGCCCGCGGCGAGCGCATCACTGAATTGACCATCGACGAGAAACTAACGTTCCAGCGCAGCCAGCGCCCGGGCTTCGTGGGCTTGAGCTTTTCCACCATCGCAGCGTTCAATGCCAACGGCGCGATGCCGCATTACCGCGCCACCGAGCCTTCGCATGCGGTGATCGAAGGCAACGGCCTGCTGCTGATTGACAGCGGCGGCCAGTACGTGGGCGGCACCACCGACATCACCCGCGTCTGGCCCATCGGCAGCGTGAGCGCGGCCATGCAGCGCGACTACACGCTGGTGTTGAAGGGCACGATGGCCTTGAGCCGCGCGCGCTTTCCGCGCGGCACGCCGTCACCCATGCTCGACTCGATCGCGCGCGCGCCGCTGTGGGCGCAGGGCATCGACTTCGGCCACGGCACCGGCCACGGCGTGGGTTACTTCCTCAATGTGCATGAAGGCCCGCAGTCGATCAGCAAGGCGGTGGCCGAGCCGCACATGGCGATGCAGCCGGGCATGATCACCAGCATCGAGCCCGGCGTGTACCGGCCCGGGCAGTGGGGCGTGCGCATTGAAAACCTGGTGTTGAATCAGCCGGCCGCCACACCCGAGGCGGGCACGTTCGGTGAGTTCCTGGAATTTGAAACGCTCACGCTGTGCCCGATCGACACCCGTTGCATCGAACGCAGCTTGCTGCGCGCCGATGAAGTGGCCTGGTTGAACGACTACCACGCCAGCGTGCGCGAGCGCCTGCGCCCGCTGCTGCAAGGCGCGGCGCTGGCCTGGTTGGTGGAACGCACGGCGGCGTTGACTTGATGCGCCTTCTGCGCACGACCCTGTGCGGCCTGGCGTTGTGGGCGGCCTGTGCGGCCCAGGCCTGGAGCGGCCACACCTTGTGCAGTTGGCAAGCGCTGGCGCCGTTGATTGAATTGCAAGGCGTGCAGGCGCAGGCGCAGACGCTGGAGCAATTCATCACAGCAGAGGCACCACGCCTCGAAGCGCTGCTGCGCGAACATGAAGCCTGGGCACGGCAGAACCTGGCTGACTACCCCGCGCGGCCCGATGACCTGGCGTTCAAGGCCGCTGCCGCGGGCCCGGCCGTGCCGCGCTTCCTTCAGGCCTTGCGGCTGAACGGCGAGTCGCGTTTGAAGCTGTTCGTGCAACTGCGACCCGGCCAGGCGCGGGCCGATCAAGCGCGCATGCCTTGGGTGGACATCAGCGCGCTGCGCAGCGGTGGCGCGCCGCGCGAAAACACTTTTGTGCAGTTGGCGCCGGGCGACACCGTGGCGGCGTTCGACGTGCTGGCCACGGCGTCGAGCGAGCCCGACTACGGCCTGGACATCGGCCTGTTCGTCGACAACGGCACCGCGCAAGGCGCGCGCTACGGCTTTGGCAAGCAGCCCTATGGCAGCCCGGCGGTCGACTATTCGAGCCAGGCCCCGTTTCACATGGGCTTCTTTCACGAGGCCGGCATCGTCAACTTGGTGGCGCCGTTCATCCGCCGAGGCCACCCCGAGTCGCGCATCGCCTTGTTCAGCGCCCTGGCGCGCGAAGCCTTCGCCGGCGGCCACGCCTACTGGGGCTGGCGCTTCACCGGCTGGGCCTTGCATTACGTGCAAGACCTGACCCAGCCGTATCACGCGCGCGCGCTGCCTGGCGTGAGTGCGGCGCGCATGTTGTGGGTGTACGGCTTGAGCATGGTGGGCATGCCCGGTGCGCGCGACGATGCCGTGACGCTGGTGACCAACCGCCACATCGTGCTCGAGGGCTACCAGTTCGCGCGCATGAGCCGGGCCTACGAGCGCGATGACATGAATGATGACTTGCTGGCCGCGCTGCGCGACGCCTCGCTCGACCACGGCCATTGGCTCTACGCGCACAGCGACGCGCGCAGCCGCGTCAGCGCCGAAGCAGCCGACAGTGCCGATGCGCTCGACGAGCAACTGGCGCGCAGCTTTCCGCCGCGCCTGGTGGCTGACGCCAAACAGCCGCTGGGCAACGATGCCAGCAGCATCGACATGCAAGCCGCTGCGCGCGACATGCCGGCGGCCCAGCAAGCTGCGTTCGAACGTGAACTGGTTGGCTTGATGCAGCGCCTGGGCCAGCACAGCCGCGCACTCGTGCGCGCCGTGTTGGCGCCGCGCTGAGGGCACGGCGTTGATGGCTTCAGCGCCGGCCATGATCGGCATCGACCTGGGCGGCACCAAGATCGAAGCCGCGGTGCTGGACGCTGCCGGCGCCTTGCGCTGGCGCCAGCGCGTGGCCACGCCGCGCGACGATTACGCGGCCACGCTGCAAGCCATGGCCGGCCTGGTGGCGGCCGCGGAACGCGACACCGGCCACGCCGGTCTGAGCGTGGGCGTGGGCGGCCCGGGCACGCTCACGGCCGAAGGTGTGCTGAAGAACGGCAACTCGGTGTGGCTGAACGGCCGGCCGGTTGAGCGCGACCTGAGCCAACGACTGCAACGCCCGGTGCGCTACACGAACGATGCCAACTGCCTGGCCCTGAGTGAAGCCACCGACGGCGCGGGTGCCGGCTGCAACGTGGTGTTTGCGGTGATCCTGGGCACGGGCACGGGCGCGGGCATCGCCATTAACGGCCAGGTGCTGCAAGGCCCGAATGGCCTGGCCGGTGAATGGGGCCACAACCCCTTGCCCTGGGGCGATGCCAGGGAGCCGCGCCTGCGTTGCTGGTGCGGCCAGCAGGGCTGCGTGGAAACCTTGCTCAGCGGCCCCGGCCTGGCGCAAGACCATGCGCTGCGCCACGGCGGCACCTGCAACGGTGAAGCCATCGTGGCCTTGGCGCAGGCGGGTGACGCCGCGGCCGAGGCCACGCTGGCGCGCTACACGCAGCGCCTGGCACGCGCGCTGGCCGGCATCATCAACCTGCTCGACCCGAACGTTATCGTGCTCGGCGGCGGGTTGTCGCGCCTGGCCGGGCTGTACAGCAGCGTGCCGCAGCTGTGGGGCCAGTGGGTCTTCGGCGCGAACGCCGGCGGCCCGAGCCGTGCCGCCGAGCCGGTGCGCACGCGCTTGCTGCCCGCTGCGCATGGCGACGCTTCCGGCGTGCGTGGCGCGGCCTGGCTGGGCGCTACATCTGCTTGAAGCGGTGCACGGAGCTGCGGCTCACGGGCAGCAGCTCGGTGCGGCCATGCAGGTGGATCTCGGCCGTTTCATTGGCGCTGCGCACCACCTGCGCCACCTGCGCCAGGTTGACGCTGACCGAGCGGTGCACCTGCACGAATTGCTGCGGGTCGAGTTCTTCGGCCAGTTCCTTGAGGCCGCGGCGGATCAGCGCCTGGCCGCCTTGCCACACCACTTGCGTGTACTTTTCGTCTGAGCGCAGATAGGCCACCTGCTCCACCGGAATCAGCTTCACCGTGGCAC
>JANMYI010000640.1:0-6620 GCA_031381955.1 Burkholderiales bacterium | reverse complement strand
CCGCGGCCGCCGCGGCGCTGCGCGCGGTATTCGGTGAGCGGCTGGCTTTTGATGTAGCCCGTGTGGCTGAGCGTGACCACCAAGTCAGTCGGCGTGATCAGGTCTTCTGTGCCCAGTTCCTGCACGTTGTGTTCGACCACGCTGCGCCGCGCGGCCAGCTTGCTCTGGCCGAACTCGGCCTTCAGCGTCGTCAACTCGTTGCCGATGATCTGCGTCACGCGTTCGGGCTTGGCCAGGATGTCGAGCAGGTCGGCAATCTGCGCCATCACTTCCTTGTACTCGCCGACGATCTTGTCTTGCTCCAGGCCCGTGAGGCGTTGCAGCCGCATCAACAAGATCTCGCCGGCCTGGTCGTCAGACAAGCGGTATAGGCCATCGGGCTGCAAGCCCATCTGTGCCGGCAGCTTTTCGGGGCGGAAGGCGCCGCGCCCACCATCGCCCTCAGCGCGGGCGAGCATCTCGCGCACCATGGCTGAATCCCAACCGCGCGCCATCAGCTCGACCTTGGCCACCGGCGGCGTGGGCGAGTTGCGGATGATGCGGATGAATTCGTCGATGTTGGCCAAGGCCACGGCCAGGCCTTCGAGCACATGGCCGCGTTCGCGCGCCTTGCGCAGCTCGAACACCGTGCGCCGCGTGACGACTTCGCGGCGGTGTTCCAGAAAGATCGCCAGCAATTGCAGCAGGTTGCACAGCTTGGGCTGGCCATCGACCAACGCCACCATGTTGATGCCGAAACTGTCTTGCAGCTGGGTCTGTTTGTACAGGTTGTTCAGCACCACCTCGGGCACTTCACCGCGCTTGAGTTCGATCACCAGGCGCATGCCCGATTTGTCGCTCTCGTCCTGGATGTGGCTGATGCCGTCAATCTTCTTCTCGTGTACCAGCTCGGCCATGCGCTCTTGCAGCGTCTTCTTGTTGACCTGGTAGGGCAGCTCGTCAACGATGATCGACTGGCGCGAGCCCTTGTCGATGTCTTCGAAATGGCATTTGGCGCGCATCACCACCTTGCCACGGCCGGTGCGGTAGCCATCACGCACGCCGGCCAGGCCATAAATGATGCCGGCGGTGGGGAAGTCGGGCGCCGGGATGATCTCCATCAACTCGTCGATCGTGGCCTGCGGATGGTGCAGCAGGTGCAGGCAGGCATCGACCACTTCATTCAGGTTGTGCGGCGGAATATTGGTGGCCATGCCCACCGCAATGCCTGATGAGCCATTGATCAGCAGGTTGGGCAGCCGGGTGGGCAGCACCAACGGCTCCTTTTCACTGCCGTCGTAATTCGGGGCGAAGTCGACGGTCTCCTTGTCGATGTCGGCCAGCATCTCGTGGGCGATTTTCGACAGACGGATTTCGGTGTAGCGCATCGCCGCGGCGTTGTCGCCATCCACCGAACCGAAATTGCCCTGGCCGTCGACCAACATGTGGCGCAGCGAAAATGGTTGCGCCATGCGCACGATGGTGTCGTAAATGGCGCTGTCGCCATGCGGGTGGTATTTACCCATGACATCGCCGACGATGCGCGCGCTCTTCTTGAACGGCCGGTTCCAGTCGTTGTTCTGCTCGTGCATGGCGAACAACACGCGCCGGTGCACAGGCTTCAGCCCGTCACGCGCATCGGGCAGGGCGCGGCCCACGATCACGCTCATGGCGTAATCAAGGTAAGACCTGCGCATCTCCTCTTCCAGGCTGATGGGCAGGGTTTCTTTAGCGAACTGGGTCATGCGCTGGTGGGCGCGCGTCAGTGCAAGACGGCGTCCTTATAGGTGTTCACGCAGGGCGCGAGGTGGCGGATTCTAAGCGTCGCCCCATGTCGTACTTGCGCAACAACGGCGGCGGCAAGGCTCTTGGCAGGCGCCAAAATGCGGCTCATCCGGCAAGCTCTGGCACAATGACTCGTCGGTGGCGAATGCCCATTGAAGTGGGTTTCTTGCCTGCATTACACGATTTCGTTTTTGGACGTTTCGCACGCAATTGCGGCTTTCCTTGAGAGGACAACCATGAAGAAACTGAATAAGGTGGCGGTGCTGTTCGCATCGTTTGCGGTCGCAGCCCCGATGGCAGCGTTTGCGCAAGCGGGCGCCGTTGACAACTGGCGCGCCACTGACGGCACCGTCTGGAAAAACGGTACCAATGAGCTGTGCTGGCGCGATGCCTATTGGACGCCGGCCACCGCCGCCGCCGATTGTGATGGGGCCATCAAGCCCGCCGCCGCTCCGGCGCCTGCTCCGGCACCCGCCCCGGCCGCTCGTCCTGCTGCGCCGCCGCCGCCCGCGCCGGCACCTGCTCCAGCTGCACCGCCGGCCGCAGCGCCCGCTCCGGCCCCGGCCCCGGCTCCCGCTCCCGCTGCGCCGGCTCGCCCAGCCGCAGAAAAGGTCACCTTCGCGGCCGATGCATTCTTCGACTTCGACAAGTCAGTGTTGAAGCCCGAAGCCCGCGCCAAGTTGGACGATCTGGTTGCCAAGACCAAGGGTGTGAATCTGGAAGTCATCATCGCCGTTGGCCACACCGACTCGCGCGGCACCGACGGCTACAACCAGAAGCTGTCGATTCGCCGCTCCGATGCCGTCAAGGCCTATCTGGTGAAACAGGGTGTCGAGAAGAACCGCGTTTACACCGAAGGCAAGGGCGAGAAGCAGCCAGTGGCCGACAACAAGACGTCGGAAGGCCGCGCCAAGAACCGCCGCGTTGAGATCGAGGTCGTCGGTACCCGCGCAGCCAGGTAACGCAGGCCCCGCAAGGGGCTTGCCAAACTTGCCCGCCAGGGCACGGCTCAAACCCCGCCTCGGCGGGGTTTTTCGTTTCAGCCGTTCTCTTTGGAGCCCTATGCGCCATCATGGCGGCAGGACGCACATGCTCAACGCCGATCCCCAAGAACTTCAGAAATTCAGCCAGCTCGCCCATCGTTGGTGGGACAAGCAAAGCGAGTTCCGGCCGCTGCACGACATCAACCCCTTGCGGCTGCAGTGGATCGATGAGCATGCGAAGCTGGCCGGCAAGCGCGTGCTGGATGTCGGTTGTGGTGGCGGCATCCTGGCCGAAGCCATGGCTGCCAGGGCAGCGCATGTCACCGGCATCGACCTGGCGACCAAGCCACTCGGCGTGGCGCGGCTGCATGCACTGGAGACTGGCGTGAGCAACGTCGAATACCTGGAAGTAGCTGTCGAACAGCTGGCCACGCAGGCTGCCGGCACCTACAACGTCGTCACCTGCATGGAAATGCTGGAACACGTGCCTGCCCCAGCTTCGGTGATCACAGCGTGTGCCCAGCTCGTTGCGCCGGGCGGGTGGGTCTTCTTTTCCACCTTGAATCGGAACTTGAAGTCTTACGCCATGGCAGTACTTGGCGCCGAGTACGTGCTCAAGCTGTTGCCCAGGGGTACACACGACTATGCCAAGTTCATCCGACCCAGTGAACTCGCGCGCTGGTGTCGCGATGCTGGCCTGCAAGCACAAGAATTGACGGGCCTGCACTACAACCCGCTGACGCAGCGTTACCGCCTGGGCTTTGGTACCGATGTGAATTACATGCTGGCCTGCACACGCCCATGCTGAAGTGTCGGTTCGAGGCCGTGCTGTTCGACCTGGACGGCACTTTGGTAGACAGCGCGCCCGACCTGGCCGCTGCGGCCAATGCTTTGCGCCATGCCCATGGTCTGGCGCATTTACCCTACGAGCAGCTGCGGCCCATGGTTGGCTCTGGAGCCAGAGGCATGGTGGGCGTGGCCTTTGGGGTGACACCCGGCGAGCCGAGATACGAGGATCTGAAGGCGCGCTTCTTGGACACGTATGCCGATTGCCTGTTGCAGCGCACCGTGCTGTTCGATCATATGCAGGGGTTGCTGGCGGCGCTCGAAGAGGTGTCACTTCCGTGGGGCATCGTCACAAACAAGGCCGGGCGCTTCACGGTGCCGCTGGTGGCGGGCCTTGGCCTGGCCGAGAGGGCAGCCACCGTCATCAGCGGCGACACCACGGCACACGCCAAACCGCACCCCCAGCCGCTCCTGGAAGCGGCGCGCAGACTGGGCGTCGTGCCTGCAAAATGCCTGTACGTGGGTGACGATCTGCGCGACATGCAGGCCGGGCGTGCCGCTGGCATGTCTGTGGCCGCCGCCACATGGGGCTACCTGGGACAAGGTGACACCGTGCGCGACTGGCCGGCCGATGCCTGGGTAGACAGCGGGCATCAGCTCTTGACTTGGCTGCAAATGCCCTAAAATCGCAGGCTTGGGGCCGACCTGGCATCGACGTGGGTGCGGATCCGTAGCAGGGCAAGCCGAGCACCAGAACAGCTCGTAAATCCATCTGGAAAAAAGTAACTGCGAACGACTCTTCGTACGCCCTCGCCGCTTAAAACCGGTGAGCTTCGCAACAGTTGGCCCATGGGCTGGGTCTGAGGTCGCAAGACCAAGGGCTGCGAAGTCATACACATAGGCTGTGCCCTGAACCGGGTCACTCGGCTCGGGGCAAGATCAAGTGACTGGCACCAAAGGCAGCGTGCTGCTGCGCGGCCGAGGTGTGAGATCCAAATCAGACAGCTACGCTTGTAGAACTGTTCGGTGATGGCTTGCGGACGGGGGTTCAATTCCCCCCGGCTCCACCATTTACAGGTCCGCATAGGGCCACAAAAGACCAAAGGCGCTAAGTGAATCAAACACTTAGCGCTTTTTTTCTTGCGCATAGGGCCGTATCGGTAGCCGACGGAGATGCCCCCATGCTTACGAACAAGCTGATCGACCTCAAAATTCGCAAGGCAAAGCACGCCGACAAGGCCGTGAAGTTGGCCGATGGCGGTGGCTGTACCTTGAGTTGCACCCCAAAGGCTCGCGCAACTGGCGCATGGCACGGCTGCTGCTGCGGCCCGGCGACTTGCGGCACATGGAGTGGGCATGGATCGACCTCGATGCGGCCACGCTGACAGTACCTGCCGAGACGATGAAGCGCACCAAGGCCGACAAAGCGAATGGCGCACCGCACCTGGTGCCACTGGCGCAACAGGCGTTGGCTACCTTGCGCGAGCTTCATCCCATCACCGGCCACGGCCGCTACGTATTCCCTTCGCTGCTGACCGGCGAGCGCTGCATGAGCGAGATGCCGGCAACTTCCTGTACCTGAAAAGCGAAACGGGCGACTACATCGGTGCCGGGCAAACTCACCTGTACACACCGGCCAACGCCACGCTGACGGTGAATGCCACGGTCGGGCGCTTGTCCGTGGGCCTGAGCGGCAGCAAGAACTGGAACGGTGACTTTCAGGCGATGAACGTGCTCAGCGCGCTGCAGCCCGGGTACTACGGCAACCGGCAGCGCTTTGCGTTCCACAACCCGGCGGTGGGCGGTTTGAGTTGGAGTGGCGACGGCCGCGGCTGCAACACGCTCACGGGTTGGTTCGTGGTGGACTCAGTCACCTACAGTCACCTACGAAGCCGGCTTGCTGACCGGCATCGACTTTAGGTTCGAGCAGCATTGCGACGGGGTGTTCCCCTCGCTTCGATGGCGCATCCGCTGGGCCCGTTGAGCCGCTGGTTGGCATGGGCTTCAGAGCAAGCCCGTGCCGCGAGGTTCGCGCGGCGCATCGTTCATCGCCTCAAGGCCGCATGGCGCGCCAGCGCCGCAAGCGTCGCACCAACCCGCGCTTCAACGCCCGGCCCCAGGCCCAGGCGCGGCTGGCGCGCAAGCTGGCCAACAGACCTGCCTTCCAGGCCACCCAGCGTTCATAGACAGCGGCTAACCACGCCAGGCGCATCAACGCAGGCTTGGTGAGCGTGAACAGCCAGGCCAAGGTGGCCGTGCCCACCACCTTGGCCAACACGATGACCGCCACGCCCAGCGCACCGTGGCCTGCGGTGATCAACCACAGCGCCAGCAGCTTCACGGGCAGCAAGATCAACCAAGGCAGCGTGAACGCCACCAGTGCCGCATAGGGCGGTAGGGCAGCAATGCGCTGCGCCAACCAAGCCAGCAACGGCAGCCGCGCAATGTTCGCCAGCAGCCGCGCCAGCGGCTCCCAGCCCCACTCTTCGAAGACGATGACCAGGCCCAGCACCAAGGCTGCCGCGTGGCGCAACGCACGCGCCGCGAGCCTGCCGATGGAGCGAGTGGGGTGGGTCAAAGCTGCATGGCAAGCCGCGCCGTTGAGGGGCCGTGAAGGCCGCGCCGCGGTTGGGCGCCGGGCAGTGTACCCAGCACGTCGCTTCGTCGGCCGCATTGCGCTCGGCGGCGCCTGGCTAGACGACGCCGAGCATGCCGTCGGTGGCTCAGGTGCTCACTCGCGCAAGAAGCGCAGCAAGTCCGTGGTGAGGCGTTCCTTGTGCGTGGCGAACAAGCCATGCGGTGCGCCGTCGTACACATGCAGCGTTGCGTCAGTGATGCCGCGCGCTGCGGCGCGCGCCGAGGCATCGATCGGCACCGTCTTGTCGGCGCTGCCGTGAATGATCAGCGTGGGCACTTTAAACGCCGCCAGGTCGGGGCGGAAGTCGGTGCTCGAGAATGATTCGGCGCAGGCCAGCGTGGCTTTTAGCCCGGCCTGCATCGACACCGTGCATGCCCATTGCAGCAATTCAGCGCTCACCGGTTGAGACAACACACCCACGCCAAAAAAGTCTTTGAAGAAGGTGCCGA
>JANMYI010000605.1:0-2396 GCA_031381955.1 Burkholderiales bacterium | reverse complement strand
CGCCCCGCCCGCGGCGCCTGGGGGTGGGGGTCTTGGTGAGGCGCGGCGTGTTGGCGCCCGGGGTTTACCTGCCCGGCCAGCGCGGGCGGGGGCGGCCCGGCGCCGCGGGGGTCGCCCGCCGTGAAGGCCACAAGAGCGCTGTCGCGCTGGCGCACCGCCACGCAGGCCATGGCCACGGGCAGGTCTTCAAGCAGCCGCGCGGGCGCCTGCGCGCCGATGTGCCAACGTATGAAATCAGCCAACGCACTGCCGCTGTAACGGGCCTGCTCGCCCACCGCCAGGCGCGCCACGGCCAGGGGTTGCAGCTCCAGCGCCACGGCCTCCAGCGTAACCATCGCCATGCCGCTGGCCCACAGCGTGCCCACCATCGCGCCGACCGAGGCGCCGACGATGAGATCAGGCTTCAGGCCCAGCTCATGCAAGGCCTTGAGCACGCCCACATGGACGAAGCCGCGCGGTCCGCCGGAGCCCAGCACCCAGGCCACGCGCGGCGCCTGGCGCAGCGGCAAGGCGCGCGGCGCGTGTACACCGGCGTGGTCGGCGTCGGGCCACACGGCGCAGCCGCCGAGCGTGAACGGCAAGGACAAGGGCCAGGCCCAGGCCGCAGCCGCTTGCAGGCTCAGCCTGCGCCCGGGTTGGGCCACGCTATTCGGCTGCACCGAACCTGGCGGCCTGGCCGGGCTCGAACCAGCCTTGTGCCTGGGCTGGCAGCGCCTGGCCTGGCAGCGCCTGGCCTGGCAGCGCGTGAGCGCCGGCATAGGGTGCCGGCCAGCCGAGCAGCGCGCTGGCTCGTTCACAGCGCTCGCGCAGATCGGCCGCGTCGCGCCCGCCCAGGTGCAGGATGCCGTAGCGGTAGCTGCCCAGCCATTTGAAGTCGCGTGCGATCGAGCCCGCGCTCTTGGGGAAGGTGAGCAGCATGGCATCGGGAAACACCTGCTTGAGTGCGCGCACTTGTTCGGCGCTGGGCATGGGCGGCGCGTTCCGCGTGAAACTGCGGTAGACGAAGCTGGATGCCGCGCCGTCACGCTTGGGCAAACGCGTGCGCGCGATCAGGGCCGCTGCATCGGCGCCGGTGGCCAGCGCCAGCGACAGCGCATGGCTGTCGATGCCCTGCACGCGCAGGTACAGGTCTGAGAACTGCGAGGCCAGGCGCGGGTTGAACTCGATCACCGCCAGGCGGCCGCTGGCAGCGTCGTGAAAGAACTCCATATTGAAGCAGGCGTTGTCGAACCCCACTGCGGCCAGGAAGCGCTGCGCCACGTGCAGCGCGCGTTGCACCACCGGTGCCGGCAAATGGCTGGGGTGATCAAACCGCATGAAGGCCTGGGTGCCCGGGTAAAGCATCGAATCGACCAGGCCCAACACGTGCACCTGGCCGCCTTGCACCCAGCCGTCGAGGTTGTACTGGCGCGCGCCGCGCACCGGCTCTTCAAGCAGCATGCCGTGCGCGCTGGGCAGGTGCGGCATGCGCGCGCGCGCCACGCGCTCGAAGGGTTCGACAAGGTGGCGAATCACCCACAGCTCGCCAGCGCCAAAGCGCGTCAGGGCGTGCAGCGCCGCGCGGTCATCCACCTGCCTGGCCAAGACCGAAAACGCGGCCTTGATGGGTTTGGCGAAACGCGGGTAGGCCAGCCCTGCGGGAATGTCTTGGCCGTAGCGGGCGGGCAGTGGCTCGAATGAAACGTTGGCTTCGGGGCAGACTTGCTGCAACACCTGCCGCGCGTGCAGCTTGTGCTGGCAGGCGATCACCGCTTCGGGCCGCACACCGTGCAGTCCTGCGCCTTGCGCTACCAGGGCCGCGGCCAGGGCACCGAATTGCTCATGGTGCGACACGACGCCGGCCCAACCCAGGCGCCGCGCCCGGCGCGCCTGCGCATCGGCGAAGCGTTGCAGATCGAAATTGACCAACCGCGCGTTACTCGGGAACGAGAACAGGTCGAACCCGGCACGATCAAAGGCGTAGCCCGCCCCGCTGCGCTCGAAGCCCGCGGCGTCCCAGTCATAGTCGAACAGCAGCCCGATGCGCGGCTTGGTATTCATGCAGTGATTGTCGCCATGAGTCGGCTGTGTACGACCTGGGGCATGCCCCTCATCCCGGGCTGTAAGAAAAAAGGCCGTCGCAACGACGGCCCTCTACTAAATCAGCGCCATTTCAGCGCTGCTCGCGTGGCTTCACGTCGCGGCTGGTGGCGCCGGTGTAGAGCTGGCGCGGCCGGCCGATTTTGTATTCGGGGTCGCCGATCATTTCGTTCAACTGGGCGATCCAGCCCACCGTGCGGGCCAGGGCAAACACCGCAGTGAACAGGCTCACCGGGATGCCGATGGCGCGCTGCACGATGCCCGAGTAGAAATCGACGTTCGGGTACAGCTTGCGCGCCACGAAGTATTCGTCTTCC
>JANMYI010000551.1:0-1818 GCA_031381955.1 Burkholderiales bacterium | reverse complement strand
AGGCCGGCGCCAGTTCGGCCAGGCCGCGAGGCGCTTGCGCTGCGTCGCTGAACGTCACTTCTTCCCACGCCGTGGTGTCGGCCAGCAGCGCACGCACCAGTTGGTTATTCAGCGCATGCCCGCTCTTGTAGGCCACGTAGTGCGCCAGCAGCGGGCGCCCGGCGGTGGCCAGGTCGCCCATGGCGTCGAGGATCTTGTGCTTGGCGAATTCATCGTCGTAGCGCAGGCCGCCGGCGTTGAGCACCCGGCTGTCGCCCACCACGATGGCGTTGTCCATGCTGCCGCCCAGGCCCAGCCCACGTGAACGCATCAGCTCCACATCTTTCGTGAAACCGAAGGTGCGGGCGCGCGCGATGTCGCGCTTGTACTGGCCCGAGGCCATGTCGAACTCCACCCGCTGGCCGGTGGAGGCCACGGCGGCATTGCTGAACTCGATCTCGAAGCTGAGCTTGTAGCCTTCGTAAGGCTCCAGGCGCGCCCACAGCGCCTGCGGGCCTTCGCCCTGGTGCACTGCCACCGTGCGCGTGACTCGAATGAAACGTTTGGGGGCATCTTGCAGCGCGATGCCCGCGCTTTGCAGCAGGAACACGAAGCTCGCCGCCGAGCCGTCGAGGATGGGCACTTCATCGGCCGTGATGTCGATCAGCAGGTTGTCCAGCCCCAGGCCGGCGCAGGCCGAAAGAAGGTGCTCGATGGTTGCCACGCGCGGCCCGTCACCGCGGCCCATGGGCGACAAGGTGGTGGCCATGCGCGTGTCGCACACCCAGGACGCCAGGGCCGGCATGCTCACCGGCTCGGCCAGGTCGACCCGGCGAAAAACGATACCGTGATCGGGCGGTGCGGGGCGCAAAGTGAGCTCCACCTTGTGGCCGCTGTGCACGCCCACGCCCACGGCGCGGGTGATGGCTTTCAAGGTGCGTTGGCGCAGCATGGCGGAATTGTAGGGACGCCTGCACGGCCAGCATT
Organism: Burkholderiales bacterium; assembly: GCA_031381955.1. Classification (GTDB taxonomy): domain Bacteria; phylum Pseudomonadota; class Gammaproteobacteria; order Burkholderiales; family Burkholderiaceae_C; genus Rubrivivax. The sequence goes on along the minus strand of JANMYI010000551.1, from coordinate 852 downwards.
CATGCGGGCAACTCCGGCCTGCAAGGCCGCCGCGCGCTACACCGCAGCGGGAAAGCGCCGCGTCAGTTCAGCGCCGATGCGTTCGAAGTCGACCGGTTTGGTCCAGTACTCCACACAGCCGGCTTCACGCGCCAGGCGCACCTGCTCGGGCAAGGCGTCGGCGCTGACCGCGATCACCGGGATGCCGGCCGTGCTCGGGTCGGCGCGCAACCGGCTCAACACCGCCAGGCCGCTCATGTCGGGCAGGTTCATGTCCAGCATGATCAGGCTCGGCCGTTGCAGCTTCGCCTGGCGCAACCCGTCACCACCGTCGGTGGCAATGAGCAAGGTTGGGGCCTGCGCGGCAAGGGTTTCGAACAGGGCCTGCATCAGGATCACGTTCACCGCGTCGTCTTCGATGTACAGCACGGTGGCCGCCCGCACCGGCTTGGTGGCGAGCACGGGCGGCGCGCCAAGCTCAGCGCTGTCGCCCGCCGGCAGCATGGCCGGCCGGCCATCAACCAGCCAGTGCACGGTGAACGTGGTGCCCTGGCCGGCCTCGGACGTCACGCCAATCTGCCCGCCCATGGCCGCGACCAGCTTGCGGCTGATCGACAGGCCCAGGCCGGTGCCCGCTGGCGCGGTGCCGCCGCTTTGCAGCCGCTTGAACGGCTCGAACAAAGAGGGCAAGAGGGCCGCGGCAATGCCCGGCCCGGCATCGGTGACTGCCAGCGTGAGCTGCGTGGCCTGCGGCGCGCAACGCAATTGCACGCTCACCACCGACCCGGCATGGGTGAACTTGATGGCATTGCCGAGCAAGTTGAACAGCACTTGCTTGACGGCGCGCGCGTCAGCCAGGATGGTGGGCAACGC
>JANMYI010000514.1:0-2249 GCA_031381955.1 Burkholderiales bacterium | reverse complement strand
CTATATGCTTCACACAATTTAATTCCTGCGATTTTGGCAATGGCGTAAGGCTCGTTGGTGGCTTCGAGTGGGCCGGTCAGGAGGTACTCTTCCCTGATCGGCTGCGGGCACTCGCGCGGGTAGATGCAGCTCGAGGCCAGGAACATCAGGCGCTGCACGCCAGCCAGGTGCGCACCGTGGATGAGGTTGGCCCCGATCATCAGGTTCTGGTACAGAAACGCGGCGCGTTGCTCGTTGTTGGCTTGGATGCCGCCCACCTTGGCTGCCGCGATGAATATGTAGTCTGGCCTTTGTTCGGCCAGGAATGTGTGCACTGCGCGTTGGTCGGTAAGGTCGAGTTCAGAGCGCGTGCGCATCAGGAGATTGCCGTAGCCACCGGCCTCGAGGCGGCGCACCAGCGCACTGCCGACCATCCCGCGGTGCCCGGTAACGAATATCTTCTGTGCCCGATTGATCATTGACAAGATTGTTGCTCAGCCTGGTCAGGGCAGGCCTTTCCACCGGGCCGGTGTAGGCTGCCGGCCATGGTTAGCTTGGTCATTGCGTTCCTGGTGTCGCTGCTCGCCAGCGGCGTGATCATCCGGCTTTCCCGCAGCCGTGCACTCCCCTGGGACGATCACGACCTGCAAAGCGTCCAGAAAAATCACGCCCGCGCAACGCCGCGCGTCGGCGGCCTGGCCATTGCGCTGGGGCTGGCCGCTTTGCTGGCCTGGGTTGCGTTCACGCAGCCGGGGCAGGCGGGCGAAATGGCGCTCGTGCTTGCCTGCGGCCTGCCGCCGCTGCTCACCGGCCTGGCGGAAGATTGCACCAAGCAGGTCGGTGTGCGCACCCGCCTGTTCGCCACGGCCACGAGCGGCGCGCTGGCCTTCTTCCTGCTGGGGGCGCAGCTCACGTCGGTCAACCTGCCGGGCCTCGACTGGCTGATGGGGTTCACCGGCTTCAGTCTCCTGTTCACGATGCTGGCAGTGGCCGGCGTGGCCAACGCGGTCAACATCATCGACGGCTACAACGGCCTGGCTTCGGTGGTGGTGGCCATCTCGCTGCTGTCGCTGGCTTACGTGGGCTGGCAGGTGGGTGACGCGCTCATCGTTTCGCTGGCGTTGGCGGGGGTGGGCGCCTTGCTCGGCTTTCTGCTCTGGAACTGGCCGCGCGGGTTGATCTTTCTGGGCGATGGCGGGGCCTACTTCATCGGCTACCTGGTGGCCGTCTTGTCCTTCCTGCTGGTGGCGCGGCATCGCGGCGTGGTGACGCCGTGGTACCCGTTCCTGCTCTTCATTTACCCGGTGTTCGAAACCCTGTTCTCCATCTGGCGGCGCAAGGTGGTGCGCGGCGCCAGCCCGGGCCTGCCCGATGGCCTGCACCTGCACCAGTTGGTGTTCCGCCGCCTGGTGCGCTGGGCCGTGGGCCGGCGCGACGCCGCCAGCCTCACGCTGCGCAACAGCCTCACGGCGCCCTATCTGTGGCTGCTGTCGAGCCTGGCCGCGCTGCCGGCCACGCTGTTCTGGCGCTACCCTTTTGTGCTGATGGGCTTCGTGGCGCTGTTCTGCGTTCTGTATGTGTGGCTGTACATGCGCCTGGTGCGCTTTCGGGCGCTGCGCTGGCTGATGATCAAGTCGCGCTCCGGAGGCGCGCTGTCTCGGTTCAAGGACGGCTTGTGACGGCTGTGCTGCTGTGGGCCGCGGCGCTGCTGCCCGGTTTGATCGCCTACAACCTGCCGCCGTCGCCGACCCTGTTCAACCAGGCCGCGGCGCTCGGCCTGTGGGGCCTGGCGATGGCGGCGTTGGTGCCGGCCTGCGCCGACGGCCTGCGCGCTGTGGCGGCGCGCACCGTAGCGCTGCAAGTTGCCTTGCTGCTGGTGGCCGCCGCAGCGTTGCTGTCCAGCGCGGTCGGCGCGTTGCCCTGGGCCCTGGGCGGATCGGCGGCGGGCTTGCTGCTGGCCGCCGTGGCGCTGGCGCTCGGCGGCGCGGCCCTGCAGCCGACGGCATCGCTGTGGGTGGCTTTCTTCTCGGCCTGGGTGGCGGCGGGGGTGTTCAACAGCGCCATCGCGTTGGTGCAAGTGTTTGCGCCCAACTGGCCCGATGGCGACTGGATCGCCCGATCCGGCGTGGCGGGGCGTGCGGTGGCCAACATGCGCCAGCCGAACCACCTGGCCACGCTGCTGCTGTGGTCGGCGGTGGCGGTCGTGCCCTTGGTCGAGCTGGGGCCGCTGGCGCGCACGCGGGTTCGGCGCGCGGCGGCCTTGGGCCTGA
>JANMYI010000446.1:0-4024 GCA_031381955.1 Burkholderiales bacterium | reverse complement strand
GCGCGTGACGGTGAGCCTGGACGCGCTCGACGACGCCATCTTCCAGCGCATGAACGACGTCGGCTTCCCCGTGGCCGAGGTGCTGGAAGGCATTGCCGAGGCGCAGCGCGTGGGCCTGGGGCCGATCAAGGTCAACATGGTGGTCAAGCGCGGCACGAATGACCATGAAATCTTGCCCATGGCGCGCCACTTTCGTGGCAGCGGCATCGTGTTGCGGTTCATTGAATACATGGACGTGGGCGCCACCAACGGCTGGCGCATGGATGAGGTGCTGCCGTCTGATGACGCGCGCCGGCGCATCGCGGCCGAGTTCCCGCTCGAACCCCTTGGCCACAGCAGCGAAGGCGAGACGGCGCAGCGCTGGCGCTATGTGGATGGCGGCGGTGAAGTCGGCTTCATTTCCAGCGTCACCCAGGCTTTTTGCAGCGACTGCAACCGCGCCCGCCTGTCCACCGAAGGCAAGCTCTTTCTGTGCCTGTTCGCTTCGCGCGGGCACGACCTGCGCGCCTTGCTGCGCGGTGGCGCCAGCGACGCCGACATCGCCGCCGCCATCGGCCTGATCTGGCAGCAGCGCAGCGACCGTTATTCCGAACTGCGCAGCGGTCAGGTCGCACAAGCCGGTAGCGGCGAGCGGCGGGTTGAGATGCATTACATCGGCGGATAAGCCGCCCCCAGCCTTGATCGCGCGCGAAGACATCACCGGCCTGATCCTGGCCGGCGGCCGCGGCAGCCGCATGGGCGGGGCTGACAAAGGCCTGCAAGTGCTGAATGGCATGCCGCTGGCCCTGCACGCCCTGTGGCGCTTGCAGCCCCAGGTGGGCGAAGTGATGATCAACGCCAACCGCAACCTCGCCGCCTATGAAGCCTTTGGCGCGCCGGTGTGGCCCGATGCGCTGGCCGACTATGCCGGGCCGCTGGCCGGCTTTTTGTGCGGGTTGGAGCATTGCGAGACGCCCTGGCTGATGAGCGTGCCGTGTGATTCGCCTAACTTTCCGCTTGACTTGGCACAGCGCCTGAGCCACGCCGTAAACGAGAGGCAGGCCGACATCGCCATCGCCTGCACCGACGAAGCTGGCGTGCTGCAACGCCAACCCGTGTTCTGCCTGATGAAGGCCAGCCTGCTTGAAAGCCTGGTGCGCTACACCCAGGGCGGCGGCCGCAAGATCGATGCCTGGGTGCGCCAGCATGCCCATGCCGATGTGCTGTTCGAAGACAGCGCCGCGTTCTTCAACGCCAACACGCTGGAAGACTTGCGCCGCCTGTGACGCTGGCAATCTGATCATGACCACCCTGCCCCGCCTGCAAGACATTGCCAGTTGCGTGAATGGTTATGACCCCAACGCCCTGCCCGTGGCGCAGGCGCAGGAATTCATCGCCCGCCTGGTGCCGCGGGTGCAGGCGGTGGAGTCGTTGCCGATTCGCAGCGCGCTGGGCCGGGTGCTGGCGCGCGATGTGGTGTCACCGATCAACGTGCCCGCGCACGACAACTCGGCCATGGACGGCTACGCCTTGCGTGGCGCTGAGTTGAATGCGCAGGCTGACACGGTGTTGAATGTGGCCGGCGCCACCGGCTTCGCTGGCGGCCCGGTGAGTGGCGCGGTGCCCGCCGGGCACTGCGTGCGCATCATGACCGGCGCCGTCATGCCCGCGGGGCTGGACACCGTGGTGCCGCAGGAATTCACCCGCGCGCTGGAAGGCGAGCGCATCAGCGTGCCGCCCGACTTGCTGCGCACGGGAGACAACCGCCGCCTGGCCGGTGAAGACCTGGCGCGCGGCGAAACCGCCTTGCAGCAAGGGCGCATCCTCAGCCCGGCTGACCTGGGCTTGCTCGCGTCGCTGGGCCAGGCCGAAGTGCCGGTGTTGCGCAAGCTGCGCGTGGCCTTCTTTTCCACCGGCGACGAGTTGCGCTCCGTGGGCGAGCCGCTGCCCGAAGGCGCGGTGTACGACAGCAACCGCTACACGCTGTGGGGCATGCTCACGCGGCTGAACGTGGAGGTGATTGACCTCGGCGTGGTGCGCGACAACCCCGCCGCGCTTGAAGCCGCGTTCACCCAGGCCGCGGCCAGTGCTGACGCCGTCATCACCTCCGGCGGCGTGAGCGTGGGCGAGGCCGATCACACCAAGCAAGTCATGGCCAAGCTGGGCGATGTGCTGTTCTGGAAGATCGCCATGCGCCCCGGTCGGCCCATGGCCATCGGCCGCATGGGCACGCCTGGGCGTGAAGCCATTTTGTTCGGCCTGCCCGGCAACCCGGTGGCGGTGATGGTCACCTTCTACGCCTTTGTGCGCAACGCCCTGTTGGCCATGAGCGGGGCTAACGTGAGCCCCCTGCCCGTGCTGCGCGCGCGCAGCAGCGAGGCGCTGCGCAAGAAGCCGGGCCGCACCGAATACCAGCGCGGCATCGTCGGCCAGGCGGCTGATGGGCAATGGGACGTGCGCATCACCGGCGCCCAGGGCAGCGGCATCTTGCGCAGCATGAGCGTGGCCAACGGCATGGTGGTGCTGCACCACGAGCAGGGCAACGTGGCGGCGGGCGAGCTGGTGGATGTGTGGCCGTTCGAGGGCTTGATCTGAGGCTGCCGCGGGCGCTGCGTCTGCGAACTGACCAGCAGCGCGAACTTCAAACCTGCGCGGACACCTTGCGTTGGGCTACCTTGGCGCCGAGTAGGCTTCGAGCAGCAGCGCGCGCTCGGGCAGGTCCTGCAAGGTCACGCGCGCCACCGCCGATGTGCCCTGCCAGCGCGAGGGCGAGGGCGACGGCGTTGGCCCCTGCGCGTACCAGTTCGCGAGCAAGCGTGTGCGCTCCTGGAAGATGGGCGTCGGCGCCGGCCCGGCCGGGCGATCCCAGACGTAGGTGATCGACTGCAGCATTTCGTTGGCATCGAAGTCGTACAGCGTCGCCTTGACGCGCGGGTCGTCGCAGGCGCTGCCGCGCAGGTCGATGCGCAGGTTGTTCGTGTTCGGCACCTTGCCTTCGATGGCGGCCTCCTTGAAGCGCACGTCGGACATCGCCCGTACCTGATTGATGCCGACGGTGCCGAGCTTGTCGATGAGCGTGTTGCGACAGACCTCGGGCGACGGGAGCGCCAGCGTCGATGGCGGCGGCGCGGGCGCAACGGCGGCCACTTGCGGCGTCGTGCCTGCTGCCGGTAGCGCCGATGGGCTTGCCGCCCCCGTGCGCGCATTGCCAGGTGCAACCGTCGCGTTCGCCGCGGCATTGGCCGCAGGCGCACCGACTCGTGTCAGTACGCAGCCCTTGTCATCCACAATGGAATTAGCGCTCGCGATCTCGAAAGCCATCGCGTAGTCGTAGTCGGTGATGGCAAAAGTGACCTGCTTGGCGCCGCGGCGGCCGCTGCGGTACGCGATGGGCGCTCCTTCCACTACGCGTCCGTCGGGCCCACGATACGAATGGGTTGATGGCGTAAAGGTAATGCCGCCCCCCAATCCACCACGCACAAAAATTTGTCGAAACTCGAGAGCGCCGCGAGCGTCTCGCCGAGCCCAGCGCGACGGGTCAGCACGTCGGCCGCACCAGCCTTGGGCCGCTGGTCGTCGCCCAGTCGCCAGTTGCCCAGCAGCCCGTTGCGTTCAGCCGTAAGCGGCGGCGTCTTGAGCAGGGCGCGCGCTTGCCGCATCCGCGCGGCCGTCACGTCTGCCTCGCGCTTGGCGTCCTGCGCGGCCTGGGAAGCCTTGATGCCGTCGAGCTGCCCACGCTCTTCCGCGGAAAGGTTGCCGCTGTGTTCGCGGCTGAGGATGTCACGATCATGAATGCTGGTCTGAGCTGCAGCCGGTGCGGGCACGGCCAGCAGCACCAGCGCGGCTGCACACGACATGAGGCGACTCATCATGGCTGCTTCCTCCGGTCGAACCGTGACTACTTCGGCTGCCTGCGAAACTCGCTCTTCCACAGCCGCTCGAGCTCGGCCGCCCCCGCCGGCGGTGGCCATCCGCTCAGGGTCGAGTTGCCGCCCGGGGTCACCTTGCCGTAAAACCCGACCTGCACGCCAGAACACAAAAGCAC
>JANMYI010000414.1:0-5718 GCA_031381955.1 Burkholderiales bacterium | reverse complement strand
GTGTTGCCCGGCGACACGCAGTTCACGCGGATGCCCTTGGCCACGAGCTGGCGGCTCAGGCCCTTGGCGTAGTGGATCAGCGCGGCCTTCATGGCGCCATACGAACCCGCGGCGAAGTCCACTTCAAAGCCCGACACGCTGGAGATCAACACGATGGAGGCGCAGCTTGATTTTTCGAGGAACGGCAGCGCCGCGGCCACCGCATTCACGCTGTGCATCATGTCCACACGAAAGCTCTTGTCCCAGGTCTCGGCAGAGTCGCCCACGGCCAGGGCACTGACGTTACAGATGAGTGTGTCGATGCCGCCCAGCTCGGCCGCGCTGCGCGTGACCCAGCCCGCCAGCGCCGCGGCATCGGCCACATCAAGCGCCTGGCCGAAGGCCTTCACACCGCTGGCCTTCAAGGCCGACACCGCGGCGCCCACTTCATCGGCGTTGCGCGCGCAAATCGAAACATCCGCGCCTTCGGCCGCGAAGCCCTGTGCCACCGCACGGCCAATACCCATGCTGGCGCCGGTGATGACGGCCCGTTTGCCCTTCAGTCCAAGATCCATGTCAAGTCTCCTTGTCGTTGAATGAACGGTGCCGCGCGCCGTGCGCAAAAGCGCGAAGCGCTGCGGTGGATGGGCCGCTTTAGCGGCCCCAGAACGTGCGCGTGGCCAGCCGCGCGCCTTCGGCCATGGCGGCCATCTTGGCCCATACCACATCGGGGTCGACCGCGGCCTGGCCGACCCAGGTGCCAAAGCCGCAATCGCTGCCGGCCATGACGTTCTCGCGCCCCACCAGCCGCGCATAGTGGCCGATGCGTTGCGCGATCAATTCTGGGTGTTCGATGAAGTTTGACTTGGACTCGATCACGCCCGGGATCAGCAGCTTGCCCTGCGGCAACTTCACGGTTTCGAACAAAGTCCACTCATGCGCATGGCGCGGATTCGCGGCTTCCAAAGCAATGGCTGTGGGCCGGGCCTTGAAGACGATGTCGATGACATCGGCCAGCGGCACATCGCAATGGTGCGGGCCTTCATAGTTGCCCCAGCACAGGTGCATGCGCAGCCTGTCGGGCGCGATGTTCGAAAGCGCGTGGTTCAACACTTCAACATGGAGCTGCGCTTTCTTGCGCCATTCGGCCAGGCTCAGGTCGGCATGTTGAATATGGCGGCCCATGCCCAGATCAGGGCAGTCGATCTGTAGCACGAAGCCGGCCGCGGCAATGGCTTCGTATTCCACGCGCATGGCCTCGGCAATGGCGTACAGGTAGGCCTCTTCGGTGGGGTAGTGCTCGTTGCGAAAGAACAGCGACACCACGCCCGGTGAAGCCGCGGTGAGAAAACCCTCGCTGGCTTTCACTTGCGCCAGCGCGGCCTTTAAGTGGGCGGTGTCGGTGAGCGCTGCATCGGGGTCGCGCACCTGGATCGCAGCATTGCAAGTGGGCGTCTTGCGGCGCGAACGCCCGGGGTCACCGAACACGCGCTTGGCCAGGTTGGGGAAGCCGGCCAGGTCTTGGTAGACGAAGCTGTTATTCGCGCCGCCAAAGCCGCTCAACCGGTCTTTGATGTAGGTGGCATAGCTGGGCTTGCTCATCTCACCGTCGTTGATGATGTCAATGCCGGCATCGGCCTGCTTGCGCACCACCTCGGCCACCGCGTTGGCCACGCGCTGCTCCAGCGCCACCGCCTCGACCGGCACGCCTTCTTCCTTGGCGTACATCATGCGGATCAGATCGTCCGGCCGCGGCAGGCTACCGGTGTGGGTGGTCAGGAAGCGGTCGGTGCTGCGCTGCATGGGGGCTCCTGTGCTGGGTGGCGGCATCGTAGTGGGCGCGCACTGGCCTGCCACTGCGAGCTTGCACGGGGTCAACCTAGAAACGGCAGTTGGACGCGCTGTCACCCAAGAGGTGATCCTGATCGTGGGCAAAAATCTGAATGAGCATTGCGCTGTTGCCTGCGGAGGTAAGCGGTCAACTGCTGTTTCTAGGTTCAATCCAGCCGCACCCCGGCTTCCTTTACCAGCCGCGCCCAGAAGCGGTTGTCTTCGACGAGAAAGGCCGCAAAGTCTTCAGGTGACTTGGACAGGGCCACTTCAGTGCCCTCGCGCGCCAGCGCGGCGCGCACCTCGGGGCGTTGCATGACTTGCTGCGTGGCTTCGAAGAGCTTCTTCACCACCTCAGCCGGCGCGCCCGCGGGCACGAACAAGCCGTACCAGAAGGCGATGCTGTAGCCGGGCAGGCCGGCCTCGATGGTGCCGGGCACATCGGGCACCAAGCTGGAACGGTTGGGGCTGGTCACCGCCAGGGCTTTCAGCCGCCCGGCCTGCACCATGGGCAGCACCGAAGGCGGCGTGCCGAAGGTGAGCTGGGCGTCGCCCGCCATCACGGCCTGAATGGCGGGCGCGCCGCCTTTGTAAGGGATGTGCACCATCTCCACCCCGGCCACCTTGCTGAAGTGCGCCGCGCCCAGGTGCGGCGCCGAGCCATTGCCCGAGCTGGTGTAGTTCAACACACCCGGTTTGGCCATGGCCATGGCGATGAGTTCTTTAAAGCTGTTGATGCCCGCCTGCGGGTTAACCGCCACCACCAGCGGCGAGGTGGTGACGCGCAGGATGGGCAGCAAGTCTTTCGCGCTGTAGCTCAGCTTGGGGTTGAGCGCGGGGTTCACCGAAATGCTGCTGGGGCTGGCAATGAGCACGGTGTAGCCATCAGCCGGCGCCTTGGCCACGAAGTCAGCCGCCAGGCTGCTGCCGGCACCGGCGCGGTTTTCAACCACCACGGTTTGGCCCAGTGCGCGGCCCAGGGGGTCCGCGAGGGTGCGGGCCACATAGTCGGCCGCGCCACCGGGCGCGAAGCCGATCACCAGACGGATCGGCTTGGTTGGCCAGGTTTGTGCTTGTGCCGGGCTGCTGGCCATGCCGAGCAGCAGCATGGCAATGAGTGGGACTCGGGCAAGGCGCTGCGCCATGGTTCGTTCCTTCATGCGCCCATGCGCAAGACGATCTTGCCCACATGCTGGTTGGCCTGCATGTGGGCTTGGGCGGCGGCCAGTTCTTCGAACGCGAACACCCGGTCCACCAGCGGCTGGATGCGGCCATCGGCCAGGGCCGGCAGCCAATCGGCCGCGAACGCGGGCACGCCGGCCGCGCGCTGGTCTGCGCTACGCTGTTTGTTCGACACGCCAAACAGCGTGAGCCGTTTGGCGTGCAGGGCTTGCAAATCAATCTCGGCCTTCAGCGTTTCATCCACATAACCCACCGTGGCCAGCCGGCCTTCGAAGGCCAGCACGCGCAAGCATTCGGCGAACACCGTGCCGCCCACCGCATTCACCGCCAGGTTCACGCCCAGGCCGCCCGTGGCTTGCAGCACGTGCGCGGCAAAGTCTGGTGCGCGGGTGTGCAGGGCCACATCCAACCCCAGTTCTTGCAGCCGCGCCAGCTTGGCGGGCGAGCCCGAGGTGCCCATCACCTTGGCACCCATCGCCTTGGCCGCTTGCAAGGCCGCCACGCCCACGCCCGAGGCCACGCCCGCCACCAGCAGCCATTGCCCGGCTTGCAGGCGCCCTTGCAGCACAAGCATGTCGTGAGTGACCAGAAACGTTAGCGGCACGGCCGCCGCTTGTTCAAGCGACAAGGCCACCGGCACGGCCAGTGCTTCGCGTGCATCCATGAGCGCGAATTCCGAGAAGGCGCCGGGGCAGCGGCCCATCACGCGCTGGCCGACTCGCAAGCCGGTTCGAAGCTCGGCCACGCCCGCGCCCAGCGCCACGATCTCGCCCGCGCCTTCCAGGCCCGCCGGTTTGGCGGCGCCGCTCTTCACCAGCCCGCCGGGAATGAACTCGCCGCGGTTCAAGCCAGCGGCCAACATCTTCAGCAGCACCTGCCCAGGGCCGGGCTTGGGTTCAGGTGCTTCGGCCAAGCGCAGCACGGCTTGCGTGCCTTCAACGCTCACGAGATAAGACTTCATGCGGGGGTTTCCAAGGTATGCACCGTGCTCAGCGCCCGGTGAATGTCGGCTTGCGCTTCTCCATGAAGGCGCGCCGGCCTTCGGTGTAGTCAGCACTCTCAAAGCAGCGCAGGATGAGTTCGCGGCAGCGCTCGGTATCCAGCTGCTCGGCAGGCTTCAACATCTCACCCACGATGGCCTTGGCCGCGGCAATGGTGAGCGGCGCGTTTTCGCCAATGCTGCCGGTGTATTCGCCCAACAGCGCGGGCAACTGTTCCACCGCGCAGGTGCGTGAAACCAGGCCAATGCGCAGGGCCTCGGCGGCATCAATGCGGCGCGCCGTGTAGAACAAGTCTTTCGTTGCACCCACGCCGATCAGGTCGACCAAATTCTTCAGCGCCGAATGGCGGTAGCCCAGGCCCATGCGCGCCGCGGGAATGGAAAACACGGCGTCGCTCGCGGCGATGCGAATATCGCAACTGATGGCCACATTCACGCCGCCGCCCAGGCACCAGCCGCGAATGCACGCCAGCGTGGGTTTGGGGCAGTGGTAGATGGCCATGAGCGCTTCTTCAGCCGTGGCTTCGTAATGCGCCACGGCCGCCTTGGCGGCGCGTTGGTCTTCGAACTGCGAAATATCTGCGCCCGAAACAAAGGCCTTGTCGCCCGCACCCCCAAACACCACCATGCGCACGCGCTCATCGGCTTGCGCCTGTGCCAATAGGGGGGGCACCGCGGCCCACATGTCCAGGCTCAGCGCGTTGTGGTGCGCCGGGTTGTTGAAGGTGATGTGCAGCGCGCTGCCTTCCAGGCGCACCTGCACGCGTTCGGTGGGCGAGGTGTATTCGGCGGTCATCAAAACACTCCCCTGGCTTTCATTTGCGCAATCTCTGCCGGCGCCAGGCCCAGCTCACCCAGCACTTCTTCGGTGTGCTCGCCGCGCCGGGGTGCGGCGCGCACCAGTTTGCTCGGCGTGCGTTGCAACGTGATGGGCTGGCCCACCAGGCGCTGCGCGCCCAGGCGCTCACTCACCACGTCTTGCACCAGGCCCAGGTGTTGCACCTGCGGCTCGGCAAACACTTCGTTCATGCTGTTGATGTGGCCGCAGGCCACGCCGTCGCGGTTGAACTGTTCGATCCAGTGCGAGCGGTCGTGCGCAGCCAGGCGTTCATTGATGGCGGTATTCAGCGCATCGCGGTTAACGCTTCGGTTGAGCTTGTCGTGAAAGCGCGCATCGGCCACCCATTCCGGCGCGCCGAGCGTGATGCAAAAGCGCTCCCAGATCTTGCTGCCGAAAACGGCGATGTTGAGGTATCCGTCGCGCGCCTTGTACACCCCAGTGGGAATGCTGGTGGGGTGGAAGTTGCCGGCCTGCCCCGCCACCTCGCCATCTTCCAGCCAGCGCGCGGTTTGAAAGTCCATCATGCTGACCATGGCCTCAAGCAGCGAGGTGTGCAGCCACTGCCCCCGGCCCGATGTTTCACGTTCCAGCAGCGCCACCAAGATGCCTTGCGCGGCGAAGAGGCCGGCGCACAAGTCAGCGATCGGAATGCCCACGCGCACCGGCCCGTGGCCGGGCAGGCCGGTGACCGACATCAACCCGCCCAGGCCCTGCGCGATCTGGTCAAACCCCGGGCGCTGCGCCAGCGGGCCGGTCTGGCCGAAGCCCGAGATGCTGGCGTACACCAGGCGCGGCTGGTCGTTGGCCAGCGTGTCGTAGTCAATGCCCAAGCGGAACTTCACATCAGGGCGAAAGTTTTCCACCACCACATCGGCGCTGTGGATGA
>JANMYI010000403.1:0-8821 GCA_031381955.1 Burkholderiales bacterium | reverse complement strand
GTTCAACTCCACTTCGTACACCACGCTGGGCGCGGTGGTGATGAGGTCTTGATCGAACTCGCGCTCCAGGCGTTCCTGCACGATCTCCATGTGCAGCAGGCCGAGGAAGCCGCAGCGAAATCCGAAGCCCAGCGCCTGGCTCACCTCGGGCTCGTAGCGCAGCGAAGAGTCGTTCAACTTCAGCTTTTCGAGTGCGTCGCGCAGTTGGTCGTATTCGCTTGCTTCGGTCGGGTACAGGCCGGCAAAAACCTGCGGCTGAATTTCCTTGAAACCGGGAAGTGCCTGCGTGGCCGGCCCCAGGTTGTTGGGCAGCTTCTTTTCCAGCGTGAGCGTGTCGCCCACCTTGGCCGCCTGCAGCTCCTTGATGCCGCAAATGACAAAGCCCACTTCACCGGCCTTGAGCGTGTCGCGCGGCATCGATTTCGGCGTGAACACGCCCATCGACTCGATGCCGTAAACCGTGTTGGTGGCCATCATGCGGATGCGCTCGCCCTTGCTCAGACTGCCGTCGACCACTCGCACCAGCATCACCACACCCACGTAGGTGTCGAACCAGCTGTCGACAATCATGGCGCGCGGCGGGCCGTTGGGGTTGCCGCGCGGCGCGGGCATGCGGGTGATCACGGCTTCGATCACATCGTCCAGCCCCATGCCGGTCTTGGCCGAGCACGGAATGGCGTGTTCGGCGTCGATGCCGATCACGTCTTCGATCTCTTCCTTCGCGCGTTCGGGGTCGGCCTGTGGCAGATCCATCTTGTTCAGCACCGGCACGACTTCCACGCCCAGCTCCAGCGCCGTGTAGCAGTTGGCGACGGTCTGCGCTTCAACGCCTTGCGATGCATCCACCACCAGCAGCGCGCCTTCGCAGGCCGACAACGAACGGCTCACCTCATAAGAGAAGTCGACGTGGCCGGGCGTGTCGATCAGGTTGAGCTGGTAGAGCTGCCCATCGCGCGCCGTGTATTCAAGCGCCGCGGTCTGTGCCTTGATGGTGATGCCGCGCTCGCGCTCGATGTCCATCGAATCGAGCACCTGCGATTCCATCTCGCGGTCACTCAAGCCACCACAACGTTGAATGATCCGATCAGCCAGCGTGCTCTTGCCGTGGTCGATGTGGGCAATGATGGAGAAATTTCTGATGTGGTTCATGTCGTGCGAGCTCGTCGCGCGTGTCGAAGTCAAAGCGGCGAAGCCGCTTCAGCGCAGCTCACATCACGCAGCGATGTGAAGGCGCGATAGCGCCGTGCTGAAGCTAAAAAAAAGGCACGTCAAACGGAGTGACGCGCCTTCCAACAGAACGTTTGGCAACTGCTTGTTGGTGGTTCATTGTATGCAAAACGATCGGCCGCAAACCCGCGCCAATGCTTGTTTTCCGGTCGTTGCAGTGTGCCAACAGAAAATGTTATGCACATGTTATGAACATGTCGCTGTGAACATCTTGGGGATAGCCATAAATCAAGTGTCGCCGTTCAGAATTCAGGGCTAAAGCAACCCGCAATGGCACGGATTCTAGTTTCGTCGCAGCGCAATCTTGCTGATCTGAGCCTTGAAGTAAAAGGTTACTAACTTCAAAGCTCAGCGCTGGAGAAGCACCCAGGCCGGGTTTGACCGAGGCCTCAATTCCATATTGTGGAAAGACCCAGATGCTCACTTGGGGTTGTTGAGCATCTGGGCAACCAGGCTAGGTTCAGCGCGGCGGCCGAATAATGACGAAGTTCACCGCGTCGCCGCGGCGTACCAGCACGCTCACCGACTTGGCTTTGTCGACCTTGCCGCTTATGGCCGCGAACTGTTTGGCATCGGTGACCTCCACGTTGTCGATCGAGACAATGATGTCGCCTTCGAGGATGCCCGCCTTGGAGGCAGCGCCGTCCACCGCATCGACCTTCACACCGCCCTTGAGGCGAAGCTCACGCCTCTGCGCGTCGGTCAAGTCTGACACGCCCAGGCCCAACGCCGTCTTGGCCGCAGGCGGCGCAGCGGGCGTATCGGCACGCGCGCGACGCGTCGTGCGCTCGGGTTCAAATTCGGCCACCTGAACCGCCACTTCGCGCGTGGCACCACGGCGAAACAACTGCAGCATGACCCGGCTGCCCGGCTTGCTGGCACCCACCATGCGCGGCAGGTCGCCTGACTTCTCGACCGTCTTGCCGTCGACCTTGGTGATGATGTCGCCCGCCTCGACACCGGCCTTGTCCGCCGGGTCGCCAGCCACCACGCTTTGCACCAACGCGCCCAACGCTTTGCCCAGGCCGATGGACTCCGCCACATCCTTGGTGACCGGCGCAATCTGCACACCGATGCGCCCGCGGATCACCCGACCCGTGCTGCGCAACTGCTCGTACACGCGCATCGCATCGTCCATCGGAATGGCGAACGAGATGCCCATGAAGCCGCCAGATCGACTGAAAATTTGCGAGTTGATGCCCACCACTTCGCCGCGCATGTTGATGAGCGGGCCGCCGGAGTTACCTGGGTTGATGGCCACGTCGGTCTGAAGGAACGACAGGTAGTCGCCCGTGTCGCGCTGCTTGGCGCTGACGATGCCGGCGGTGACGGTGTTGTCAAAGCCGAAAGGCGAGCCGATGGCCACCACCCATTCGCCCACCTTCACGCGGTTGCTGTCGCCCAACTTGGCCACGGGCAGGCCGGTGGCTTCGATCTTGACCACGGCCACATCAGTGCGGCGGTCGGTGCCGATGGTGCGGGCCTTGAATTCGCGTTTGTCGGTGAGCGTGACGATGACTTCATCAGCCCCTTCGACCACGTGCGCGTTGGTCAGCACATAACCATCGGCCGTGACGATGAAGCCGGAACCGACCCCACGCTGTTGCGGCTCGTCGTCGCCACCACCACGCGGCCCGCGCCGTGGGTCTGGCCGACCAGGCAACGGAATGCCGAAGCGGCGCAAAAACTCCTCCATGTTCGGATCCAACTCCGGGCCACCCGCCGCGGCTTGGCCTCTGCGCTCCAGCGTGCGGATGTTCACCACCGCGGGGCCCACACGTTCAACAAGCTCGGTGAAATCGGGCAACTCGCGCGGCTGCGCCTGGCTCGGGTGGGCCGTCAACATCAGGCCCGCCACCAAGACCGCTGAAGCCAGCGCCAGGTTCACGCCGGCCACAACCGGCTTGCTCTGGCCAAACCGCAAGAACTTCATGTGCATGCCATCTCCAAATGAAAGGCCCACACAGCAGTGCAGGCAGGTCTGTACAACGTTGCTCGCAGCCTCAGCGCTGACGTTCCAGCGCCTTGGCGAAATATTGCAGCGTGGCTGCGGGCACATCGCCCACCACGGTGAGCCACCACTGCCCAGCATGGCGCTGCATCAGTGTGTGGGTGGCGCCAATCTGCGTGAGCAGCGGCTTGTGATGGCGTTCGGGCTCATACGCCTCGACGAACATCGACACATGCGTCAACCCATCGGAAAACACCGCCTGCAGCACCGGCCTTTGTTCACCCTGTTTGGCACCGGGCTCGGCGTCGAGCATGCGGCGGGCGCAATCGGCCAACCTGAACCCGGGCAGCGTCACACTACTCATCGCCCAGCCTTCAGCTCCCAGTTGCGTGGTCTGTGGGCTGCGGCGCGTGACCTGGTAGCCCTCAAGTTGCCGCATTGCTTGCGCCACGGTTTGACCACTGGGCCGCGTGCCGATGCTCACATCGGAAAACATGCTGGCCTCCAACACCTCGCCGCGGCCGCCCAGAACCTCGGCGCGCAGCATCAGGCCCGTGGCCACATCGGCCCAGATGCGCTGCGCAAAGCGGTGTTCGTCACGCGGATGAAAGGTGAGCACGTGCGCCTCGCGACCAGCCACGCGCTCCAGCCCCTGCGCCTTGATGTCATAGCTTGCCTCGGCCCGCGGGTCGATGGATTGCAGCATCGAGGGCAGGCCCTGCCGCAAAGTGCGCTGCTCAAGCACAGCCAGCCGGCGCTGTGGCCACAAGCTCAGCACCTGGTCGTCTTGGCGATAGACGCGGTGCGGCTCACCATCAAGCAGTTCCACACTCTCAAAGGCTTGCCCGCCCGCGAGGTAGTGCGCCACACGCGAGCTGGTGAGGGTGGCGCCCACGCTGTTGACGCGCGTGCCTTGATAGCTGCGTTCGCGTGCCGCCACTTGAATGCGCTGCAATAACCCGGCAACCTGGCTCGAAGCAGACTGCGCGGGTAACTCTGCGGCGCTTGCCCCAGGCAGCGCTGCGGCCAACAGCGTGCACAGGCACAGGTGCGCCCAGATGTTGGTGCCCATGCGTCGTCAGCGCCCGCTGGCGGATGCCTGGGCGCCAGAGGCGGGTGCCTCTGGCGCGGTAGGCAGCGCACCCAAGGAGACCGTTTCAATCGCGCGGCGCCCCGCAACTTGCTGTGCCACCGGCGCGGTGGCACCGAATGCGCGGTGGGCGTTCAAGTACCGGTCCAACTGTGCGTCGCGCAGCAGGGTCAACCCAAGCTGCCCCGCCGGCACCGGCTGCGCACCGGTGGCCACCGCTACTGCCACGCCAGGTGGCGGCAAAACCTGCCCGGGTGAACGAGCCAGCGCGGGGCCCTGATGCTCCGGCAACCCAGGACGCAGCAACAGCGCGCCAGCGGCCACGACCATGAAACCTGCCGCCACCGCAGCCACCGATGGCCAACGCCATGCCGCGCGCCGGGCCGCAGTGGCCACAGGCGCCAACACCGCCGGCTCCAGCGCCAAGCGACCGCGCAACGCAGACAAGAACTGCACGTCGCGTGCCGGGTCGCGCGCGAGTTCATCGCTGCGCAGCACATCGCCGATCAGGTGATACGTGTGCCAGGTGGCACGGGCCTGCGCGTCGTCACGCCACAGGCGTGTCGCGTGCGCGAGCTGTTCAGCATTGGCCTGCCCATCGGCAACGCTGGAAAGCAGTTGCCCCTGCACTGGCGAGCCAATTGGCTGAGAAGAACCGGGTTGAGCATGCATGGGGCACCTACCAGCGCTGGCCGCTGCGGGTATCGAGCAAAGGCCGCAGACGTTCAGCAATGGCTTCGCGAGCGCGGAAGATTCTGGAACGCACGGTACCGATGGGGCAGTTCATGGCTTCGGCAATTTCCTCATAACTCAAGCCTTCGATTTCGCGCAGCGTGATGGCCTGACGCAGATCCTCAGACAGCGCCTCGATGGCAGCATTGACGGTGGCCGCAACCTCGCGGCTGGACATCAAGGACTCCGGCGTTTCGCCGTCGGTTAGTTCACTGCCGGCGAAGGAAGTTTCATCTTCTTCATCTTGCCCCGCAATCATGGATTCCGTGACCAGAGGGTCGCGCTTGAGCTCCAGCAGCGCGCGCTTGGCAGAGTTCACCGCAATGCGGTATAGCCACGTGTAGAACGTGCTTTCTCCACGAAACTGCGGCAGCGCGCGGTAAGCACGAATGAAGGTCTCTTGCGCGATGTCAGGCACCAGGTCGACGTCGCGCACCATGCGCCCGATCAGGCGCTCGATGCGACGCTGGTACTTCACCACCAGCATCTCGAAGGCGCGCATGTCGCCTTGTTTGAATCTGTCGATCAGTGGCGCATCCGCATCTGGCTCGGTCATTCCGGGGCAGCCCCTGTGCGCACTCGCGCGTTTGCCGGAACGCGCGCATAGACCGCGACACGAAACAACCCCCAGGCAGCTTCATTGCCGTGGTGGCGCACAGCACACCAGCGTTGCTGCGACCCTGCGGCTGCGACCGTGAGCAGCATCCAGTGGCCCAGATCAACGATGACTGCGGGTGCACAGCCACTGCCCGGTGCCAGCACAGCAGTTGCCGGCTGATCCCAGCCTGAATCCAGCTCCCAGCGCTGGCCGTCCCACGTCAAGCGCTGGTCAGGCTGGGACAGTGCACGCCGACACAGCACAGCAATCAGCGGCAAGCCCACAGCCAGCGCCAACAACACGACACCGGGAGTGGTTTGCGCCCACTGCAACGCCCAATAAATGGTTGTTGCGCCGGCCAGGGCCAACGTGGCAGTCTGCGCAGCGCGCCAAACCGGCCCACCATCACAGCGCACCGAAACCGGCGGGGCCGCGCGCATTGCTTGGCGGCCTCAGGGGCGGCGAAACACAAGCGTGCCGTTGGTGCCGCCGAAACCAAAGTTGTTCTTGACGGCGATGTCGATCTTCATGTCACGCGCCGTGTTGGCGCAATAGTCCAGGTCGCACTCGGGATCCTGGTTGAAGATGTTGATGGTTGGCGGCGAAACCTGATCACGCAGGGCCAACACCGTGAACACCGATTCGATGCCGCCCGCGCCGCCGAGCAGGTGCCCTGTCATCGACTTGGTTGAATTCACCACCAGACGCTGCGCATGGGCGCCAAAGCTGGCCTTGATGGCATTGGTCTCATTCAGGTCACCCAGCGGCGTGGACGTGCCATGGGCATTCAAGTACTGCACCTGGTCGACATTGAGCCCGGCGTTGCGCAACGCGGCCAACATTGAGCGGCGCGGGCCGTCGACGTTTGGCGCGGTCATGTGAAACGCATCGGCGCCCATGCCAAAGCCCACCAGTTCGGCGTACACCTTGGCGCCGCGGCGGCGCGCATGTTCTAACTCTTCCAGCACCAACACACCCGCACCTTCGCCCAGCACAAAACCATCGCGGTCCTTGTCCCACGGGCGCGAGGCGGTGGTCGGGTCATCGTTGCGGGTTGACAAGGCCCGTGCCGCGGCAAAGCCACCCACGCCCAGCGGCGACACGGTGGCCTCGGAGCCGCCGGCCACCATCACATCGACGTCGCCATATTCAATCAGCCGGCCGGCTTCGCCAATGCAATGCAGGCCCGTGGTGCAGGCCGTGACGATGGCCAAGTTCGGACCCTTGAAGCCGTAGCGAATGGAGATGTGGCCCGAGATCATGTTGATGATCGAGGCCGGCACGAAGAACGGCGAGATGCGGCGCGCGCCACGGTCGCGGTATTCCTGCTGCGTGGCTTCGATCAGCGGCAAGCCGCCGATGCCCGAACCCACGATGCAGCCGATGCGCTCGGCCTGCTCTTCGTTCAGCGCCTCGTTCACCGGCAAGCCACTGTCTTGAACGGCCTGCGCCGCCGCGGCCACGCCGTAGTGGATAAAGGTGTCCATGTGCCGGGCTTCCTTGCCAGGCATGTACGCCTCGACATCGAAACCCTTCACTTCACCGGCAAAGCGACAGGCCAGAGCAGAAGCATCGAAGCGCGTGATGGGCGCGATGCCGCTGCGCCCGGCCAGGATGTTGGCCCAGCCTTCGGCCACGCTGTTGCCCACCGGGCTGATCAAACCCAGGCCCGTGACGACGACTCTTCGGCGGCTCATGCGCAGCGAATCAAGTGACCGACCTCAAGCCTTCTGATGCGTCATCGCGTAGTCGATGGCCAGCTGCACGGTGGTGATCTTCTCCGCTTCTTCGTCGGGAATCTCGATGCTGAACTCATCTTCCAGCGCCATCACCAGTTCCACCGTGTCGAGCGAATCCGCTCCCAGGTCGGCCACGAAGGCTTTGGTGTTGGTGACATCAGCCTCCGGCACGCCAAGTTGTTCGGCAATGATCTTCTTGACGCGTGCTTCAATATCGCTCATGACTCCTCCAGGAGTGAATTCAACAAAAACGGCCCGCGATTCTACCGGCGGGGCCAGGCCCGGAATTTCAAGACATGTACATGCCGCCGTTCACATGCAGCTGCTCACCCGTGACGTAGCCGGCCAGCGGCGACGCCAAGAACGCCACTGCATGCGCCACTTCCTCGGCACTGCCCAAGCGAGCCAGCGGAATCTGTTGCAGCAGTGCGGCCTTCTGCGCTTCGGGCAAGGCGTCAGTCATGTCAGTGGCAATGAAGCCAGGCGCCACGCAGTTCACCGTGATGTTGCGGCTGCCCAGTTCGCGTGCCAGCGCGCGCGTCATGCCGGCCACACCGGCCTTGGCCGCGGCGTAGTTCGCTTGGCCAGAGTTGCCCGAGGCACCCACCACTGACGTGATGTTGATGATGCGGCCGAAGCGCTGCTTCATCATCGGGCGCATCACGGCGCGGCACAGACGGAACACGGCCTTCAAATTGGTGTCGAGCACAGCGTCGAAGTCATCGTCCTTCATGCGCAGCGCCAAGGTATCGCGCGTGATGCCGGCATTGTTGACGAGCACGTGCAACGCGCCGCGCTGGCTGACGATGCCTTCAACGGCCGCTTGCGCCGCAGCGGCGTCATTCACATCCAGCTTGATGCCTAGACAAGCCGGCCAGGCCGCCAGGGCCTGCGTGATGGCCAGCGCGCCGGCATCGGTGGTGGCCGTGCCGACGACCTGGAAACCTTGCGCAGCCAGTGTGGCAGCGATGGCGCGGCCGATGCCGCGCGAGGCACCGGTGACCAAAGCAACTTGGTCTGTTTGAATCATGCCAGCAACCCTTTGCATTCAGCCAGCGTGGCCGGGTCGTACAGCGCTGCGCCCACGGCGTCGCCGTCAATGCGCCGGGTCATGCCGGCGAGCACCTTGCCCGGGCCGCATTCAATGAAGTGCGTGATGCCGCGCGCGCGCAGTGCGGTGATGACTTCAACCCAGCGCACCGCACCATAGGCCTGGCGGAACAAGGCGTCGCGGATCGCCGCGGGCGCGCTGGGGGCGGCCACGTCGATGTTGTTGAGCACAGGGATCTGCGGCGGCGCGATCGCCACTTGCACCAGGCGTTCTTGCAATGCCAGTGCGGCCGGGCGCATCAGCGCGCAATGGAACGGTGCCGACACCGCCAAGGGCAACGCGCGTTTGGCGCCCATGGCCTTGAGCACCTCGCAAGCCGCGTCGACGCCGGCCTTGGCGCCGGAGATCACGGTCTGCTTGGGATCGTTGAAAT
>JANMYI010000349.1:0-14249 GCA_031381955.1 Burkholderiales bacterium | reverse complement strand
GGCTTGCAGCCGAAGTGGCTGTCGATCTCGGCAAGGGTGGCGAAGCGATAGCCGCCCTTCAGGCCTTCGATCTTGCCGGCCTTGACTTCATTCAGCGCGTGGTCGCCGCGCACCAGCAGCAGCCACACGGTGGTCTTCACCACATCACCGGCTGCACTCTTTTCCTCGGTCGCCAACACCAATGACTTCACTGTTTGCTGCAAGGGCACACCCAACAACGCGGCCACGTCTTCGCAGGTGGCTTTGCCCGGCGTGGGCGTCTTCACCAAGGCTTGCGCCGGCGCGGCGCGTTGCGCCAGCAAGGGCAGCGCTTCGGCCAGCTCAACATTGGCGGCGTAGTCGCTGGCCGGGCAGTAGGCGATGGCATCTTCGCCGGTGTCGGCGATCACCTGGAATTCATGCGAGGCATCGCCGCCGATGGCGCCAGTGTCGGCCGCCACGGCCCGGTACTTGAGGCCCAGGCGATCGAAGATGCGCTGATAGGCCTCGAACATCTGCTGATAACTGCGCAGTGCAGCGGCCTGGTCGCGGTCAAACGAATAGGCGTCTTTCATGGTGAATTCGCGCCCGCGCATCACACCGAAACGCGGCCGCCGCTCGTCGCGGAACTTGGTTTGGATGTGATAGAAATTCTTCGGCAGTTGCTTGTAGCTGCGCAGCTCCTGGCGCGCGATGTCGGTGATGACTTCTTCAGACGTGGGCTGGATGACGAAGTCGCGCTGATGGCGGTCTTTCACGCGCAGCAGCTCGGGCCCGTATTCTTGGAAGCGGCCGGTTTCCTGCCACAACTCTGCCGGCTGCACCACCGGCATCAGCAGTTCAATGGCCCCGGCGCGGTTCATCTCTTCGCGGATGATGGCCTCGACCTTGCGAATCACGCGCAAGCCCATGGGCATGTAGTTGTAGATGCCCGCGCCCAGGCGCTTGATGAGGCCGGCGCGCAGCATGAGGCGGTGGCTCATGACCTCGGCATCGGCAGGCGCTTCTTTGAGGGTGGAGATGAAGAAACGCGATGCTTTCATGGCTGGCGATGGGCGCACGCAGCGCCGGTATGAGGGCGGTCTTCGCGCCTTGGCGGGCCATGCGGGAAACCGAGAAATCGCGGCCGGCGCGGGGCCGGTGCAATAATGATTTCAATCAAAAAATTGAGGTCTGATTATGCTCGACCGTGACGGCTTCAGGCCCAACGTCGGCGTCATCCTGCTCAACGCACGCAACCAGGTTTTCTGGGGCAAGCGCCTGCGTACGCACTCGTGGCAGTTCCCGCAGGGCGGCATCAAACATGGCGAAACACCCGAACAGGCCATGTTTCGCGAACTGCATGAAGAGGTCGGCCTGCACCCGCACCATGTGCAGGTGATTGCCCGCACGCGCGACTGGTTGCGCTATGAAGTACCCGAGCATTTCATCCGCAAGGATGCGCGCGGCCACTACCGCGGGCAAAAGCACATCTGGTTCCTGCTGCGCCTGGTGGGGCGCGACAGCGACATGAACCTGCGCGCCACCGACCACCCGGAGTTCGACGCCTGGCGCTGGAACGAGTACTGGGTGCCGCTGGATGTGGTGATCGAATTCAAACGCGGGGTCTATGAGACCGCGCTGACGGAGCTGTCACGCTTTTTGCCGCGCACGGCGCCGACGAACCGCTACTTGCGTGGCAACGTCAGGCACAACCGCAATGAGCACGCCATCGACCTGTCAGCGCAGGGGCGTGGCGAGCCGCCAGAGCCGGAGCCGCCTGTCAGCGTGACTTGAGGCAGCGTGCCTAGCGTGCCTTGAGGCCAGGCTGAAGCAGCCGTTGCGGCGCGCGCCACGGCGCGTCAGCCGCCTCGCTGCACGATGTCCAGCGCCTGCTGGGCATTGCGTAGAACGTGGCGCTGCTTCAGGCGCGCCGCAAAGAGTTGCAGCACCGCGGCGCGCAACCACGCGGTGGTGGCAGGGGCCACACCCAAGCGAATTTCGTCGCGCACCGCGAGCCAGGTTTTCAGCAAGTGGGCCGGATAGATGTGCGGCGCCGTGCCATGGTCGAGCAGCCTGGCGATGCACTGGGTGTCGAACACTGCGGCGTCGTCATGCATGCGGCCCGGCCAGGCCTGGTCTAGCGCGCGCAGGTACTTGGCATTGCGCGCGGCGAACAACGTCATTTGCGCCAGTGCCGCCGGCCACAGTTGCGGATGCTTCACGCATTGCACCCGTGCCGCGTGAGCGAAGGTCAGGGCATGGCTGAAGTCGAGCCACCCAATGTTGTCGGCCACAGGGCCGTCGCTGCGGTCTTGCGAAACGGTATCGAAATGAGTGAGGTGCATCGCACCCACACACATCAATGCCTGATGCAGCGCCAAAGGTTCGCATTGCGCCGCATGCTGGGTCGTCAAGGCCAGCGCGGCGCGCGGTGCCAGGCCGAACCAGGCGATCGGGTCGGGCACAACCGTGTTGCGGCCGAATGCAGCAGGCCACTGCGCCAAGGCTGGCGCGTAGGCGCGAAAGTCGGGTAAGAGATCCTCGCGCGTGGCAAAGCGTAGTGAGCGCAACCAGCCCAGCCACAGCGCAGGTGCCACGCTGCGCCCCAGGCGCTGCACGAGCGAGCGTACATGCACCAGGTAAATGAGCGAGTGACCGAAATCGTTGTAGTGGGCCAGTGCGGCTGCAGTGAGGCAAGCGTCGAACTCTTGCGCTGGCGCTTGCACCACGCTCGCCAGCAACTGCGCGCCGGCGCCGGCTTCATCTTGAGCCTCGACATGGTTCAAGAATAACTGCGCGTTCCACACCACGCTTTGTGCTGTTGGCAAGGGCCATGGCGGCTCACGCAAGGTGTCGCGGGCGATGTAGCTCAGGGCCTCGGCCAGGCAGGCCAGGCGCTGGGCCGGTGGCTCCAGCTCATCACGCAGGCGCAGCCAGCCGTCTGCCGCCGCCCAGGCGTGGGTCATGCCGTAACGCAAGCGATCATGGCTTTGCATGATGGCTTGCCTCAACGCATCGTCAGCGGTACCGCCGGCGGCTTCGAGTCGCGCCGCTTCGCGCGCTATGCGGGGCAAATCATCATCGGCCATGGCCTGCTCCAAGGCCGCCAGATGCTGTTGCTGCCGCACCGCGGGTGCCGGCTCGCTCAGGTCAACCCAGACCTTGCCGGCGCGCTGCGCCACCGGGTAGACCGCAAGCCCATCACCGCCATGCACGTTGCTGCCGTCGCGCAGATCGAACTGCCAGTTGTGCCAATGGCAGGTGAGCACACAGTCCGGCCCCAACGTGCCTTCGGCCAGCGGGTAGCCCTCATGCGGGCAGCGGTTGTTGCAGGCGTGTACGGCGTCGCCGTGGCTGAACAGGGCCAATTGCTTGCCCTGCACCTTGACCACCATGCGGCCGTTGCGTCGGAGTTGCTCCAAGCTGGCCACGGCGTGCCAGGAGCCGGTGGGTTGCGCCACGGCGTCTTGCTTCATGCGGCGCATTGTGCGCAGCAACCCTCCCTTTGTGCTGCTTGACCCTGACCCGCAAACCGCCCATTGCGCACAGGGCTTTCGGCCACGCGGCCAGGGGCGGCTCAACTCAAAACCAAGTTGGTGCGGTGGATCAACTCGGGCTCGTTGATGTAGCCCAGGGTGGCTTCGATCTGTGAGCTGGGCCGGCGCGCGATAAGGCGCGCCTCGGTGCTGGAATAGTTGGCCAGGCCGCGTGCCAGCTCGGCGCCCGCGGCGTCGCGCACGGCGATGACATCGCCACGCCTGAAGTCACCCTGCACATCGGTCACGCCAATGGGCAGCAGGCTCTTGCCATCGTCGCGCAGCTTGGCCACGGCGCCCGCATCCACCACCACCGCGCCGCGCAGTTGCAGGTGGTCAAGCATCCACTGCTTGCGCGCTGTGAGCTTCGGTGTGCCGGCCAACAGGGTCGTGCCGATGGCTTCACCGCGCGCCAGGCGCAGCAGCACATCGGGCTCGCGCCCCCAGGCGATGACGGTGCTGGCGCCGCTGCCAGCCGCGCGCTTGGCGGCCAGCACCTTGGTGATCATGCCGCCACGGCTGAGCGGCGAGGCCGCGCCGCTGGCCATGCACTCCAGGGCCGGGTCGCCAGCCGCAGCTTCGGCGATGAACTGCGCGCCCGGGTTGCGCCGCGGGTCGTCGCTGTACAGGCCGCGCTGGTCAGTGAGGATGACCAACGCATCAGCCTCGATCAGGTTGGCCACCAGGGCGCCGAGGGTGTCGTTGTCGCCGAACTTGATTTCGTCATTCACCACGGTGTCGTTTTCGTTGATCACCGGAATGACCATCAGCGACAGCAGGGTCAGCAGCGTGGAGCGGGCGTTCAGATAACGTTCGCGGTCAGCCAAGTCGGCATGCGTCAACAGCACCTGCGCGCTGGCCAGGCCGTGCGCGCGCAGCTGGGTTTCGTACATCTGCACCAAGCCCATCTGGCCCACCGCGGCGGCGGCCTGCAGCTCGTGCAACTCCTTGGGCCGCGTGGTCCAGCCCAGGCGCTTCATGCATTCAACGATGGCGCCGCTGGACACCAACACCACTTCACGGCCCTCGTGCGCCAGCGCCGCGAGCTGCCGGCACCAGTTGCCGATGGCAGCGGCGTCAACACCGCGGCCTTCATTCGTGACCAGGCTGGAACCGACCTTCACCACCAGCCGGCGAGCATGGCGAACCACCTCAGCCATGCTGCTGCGGCTCGGGCTGGTCGAAGCGCGGATCGGGCTCGTCAACGGGGCGCTGGAAGCTGGCCACATGGTCGTAGCAAGCCCGCGTCAAAGGCGTCAGGCCTTCGCGTGCGAGCGCTGAGATCTCGAACACCGGGCCCTTCCAGCGCAGGCGCCGCACCAGGTCGCTCACGCGCTGCGCACGTTGTTCAACCGGCACCATGTCCATCTTGTTGAGCACCAGCCAGCGCGGCTTGGCATGCAGCTTGGGGTCGTATTTTTTCAACTCAGCAACGATGGCGCGCACTTGTTTCACCGGGTCCGCATCGTCGTCGAACGGCGCCATGTCCACCACATGCAGCAGCAAGCGGGTGCGTTGCAGGTGGCGCAGAAAGCGGTGGCCCAAACCCGCGCCATCTGACGCGCCTTCGATCAGGCCGGGCAAGTCGGCGATCACGAAGCTCTGCTCGGGCGCGACACGCACCACCCCGAGGTTGGGGTGCAGGGTGGTGAACGGATAGTCGGCGATCTTGGGCCGCGCGTTCGACACCGACGTCACCAAGGTTGACTTGCCGGCATTTGGCAAACCAAGCAGGCCAACATCGGCCAGCACGCGCAGCTCCAGCTTGAGGTGGCGCTTTTCGCCGGGCCAGCCGGGTGTCTTCTGGCGCGGCGAGCGGTTGGTGCTGCTCTTGTAATGCAGGTTGCCGAAACCGCCATCGCCGCCCTTGCAGATGAGTGCAGGTGTTTCCGGGTCGAGCAGTTCGGTCAGCACCTCGCCGGTCTCGAAGTCGCTGATCACCGTGCCCACAGGCATGCGCAAGGTGATGTCGCCGCCGGCCGCACCGAACGGATCCGCGCCCCGGCCTTGTTCGCCATTGCGCGCATCGTGGCGGCGCGCATAGCGGTAGTCGATGAGCGTGTTGAGATTGCGATCGGCTACCGCGAACACGCTGCCGCCACGCCCGCCGTTGCCGCCGTCCGGGCCACCGAAGGGGATGAATTTTTCACGCCGGAAGCTGGCGCAACCGGCTCCGCCGTTGCCGGCGGCCACTTCGATGGTGGCTTCATCGACGAACTTCATGGTGCGCGGCTCTCACATGTATGCAGGAACAAAGCGGGAACGAAAAAGCCCCGGCAAGCCGGGGCCTTGCACGGCCTGCGACAAAGTGATCAGCCCGGCAGGACTGACACCTTGGATTGATTCTTCGGGCCGCTGACGCCGAAGGACACCTTGCCGTCGATCAACGCAAACAGCGTGTGGTCGCGACCCAGCCCGACATTGCGCCCAGGGTGGAACTTGGTGCCGCGCTGGCGCACGATGATCGCGCCGGCCGTGATGGCCTGGCCGCCGAACACCTTGACACCCAGCATCTTGGGTTGCGAATCGCGGCCATTGCGGGTGGAACCGCCGCCTTTTTTCTGTGCCATGTTTGAATACTCCTAGCGAGGCTTCAGGCGTTGACCGAGCTGATGTTCAACTCGGTGTAGCCCTGGCGGTGGCCGCCATGCTTTTGATAGTGCTTGCGCCGGCGCATCTTGAAGATGCGCACTTTGTCGTGTCGCCCATGGGCAACAACCGTTGCCTTGACGCTTGCGCCTGCCACCCAGGGAGCCCCGATCTGCAAGTCTGTGCCGCTGCCGACGGCCAAAACTTGATCAATCACGATTTCCTGGCCGACGTCCGCAGCAATCTGTTCTATCTTGATATTTTCGCCCGCAGCAACTTTGTATTGTTTGCCGCCGGTTTTTATGACCGCGTACATGTCTGACCTTTCCTGCTTACCTTGAAAATCTTGCAACCCATCTTGCACGAACTCAGCCATTGGCGAGCACTGTGCGCAGTGAAGCTTTTGATTCTAACACCCGCGCATGCCAAGGTGCGGGCGGGGGTTGGAACCGCGACAACCGACTCGGCGTAACGGGGGGTTGCACGAACCGCCGCGTCACACAGCCGCCTCGCCACCACGCATTTCTATAATCGATCACGCTCATCTCCCACCCGTGCTGCAAACCCCCTCCCAAACCGCTGAAGCAGACCCGCTGGCGCAACCCATGCGTGAAGTCGATGCCGTGATCCACGCGCGGTTGGCGTCCCGCGTGGCCTTGATCGACCAGATTTCGGGCTACATCGTCAGCGCAGGGGGCAAACGCATTCGGCCGCGCCTGGTGCTGCTGTTCGCACAGGCGCTTGGGTTTGATGGCCCACAGCGTTTCGAATTGGCCGCCATCGTGGAGTTCATCCACACCGCCACCTTGCTGCACGACGACGTGGTGGACGAGTCGTCGCTGCGTCGTGGCCGCAAGACGGCCAACGCTCTGTTCGGCAACGCGGCCAGCGTGTTGGTCGGCGACTTCCTGTACTCGCGTGCCTTTCAAATGATGGTGTCGCTGGACAACCTGCGTGTGCTCGAGGTGTTGGCCGACGCCACCAACGTCATCGCCGAAGGCGAGGTCTTGCAGTTGATGAACATGCACGACGCTGACCTGGCCGTGGCCGACTACCTGCGCGTGATCCGTTTCAAGACCGCCAAGTTGTTCGAAGCCAGTGCGCGCCTCGGTGCGGTGATTGCCGGCGCACCGGCCGCGGTGGAGGCCGCCTGCAGCGACTATGGCCGCAGCCTGGGCACCGCCTTCCAACTCGTTGACGACCTGTTGGACTATCAGGGTGACTCCCAGACCTTGGGCAAAAATGTGGGTGACGATCTGCGCGAAGGCAAGCCCACATTGCCGCTGCTGATCGCCATGGAGCGCGGTACACTGGCGCAGCGCATGCTCATTCGCCATGCCATCGAGCACGGCGAAGTGCAGCGCCTGCCCGACATCGTAGACATCGTGCGCCAGACCGGTTCGCTGCAAGCCACGCTAGAGGCCGCCAGGCAGGAAGCCGCGCTGGCCCAGGCGGCCTTGGCGCTGTTGCCGCCGTCGCCCTCAAGAAGCGCTCTGGTAGACTTGTGCATTCAGTCGGTCGATCGCTCGTTCTAGCGTTGGCCGGCTGGCACCGGGCGGCCTTTCTTGCGTCGCCCTGGCCCATCGGGGTGTAGCTTAGCCAGGTAGAGCGCTACGTTCGGGACGTAGAGGCCGGAGGTTCGAATCCTCTCACCCCGACCAAGTTCTAGTTACCACATCCCGCCTCAGCGCAAAGACGAGCATTGCAGCTGAGGCCGTTTACCGCCGTCTATTCGCCGTTTACAGCCCCGCTGCGATCGGCGATGATTGGTCGGTTTGTAACATTTGCCTACGCTAACCGATGGCGGTTGACACCCTTCCCGAGTCGTCCCAATCAGCCCTGTCCGGGGTGGCTCGGGTTCTGGTGCATGCGGGGCGCCTGAGCGTCAAGGCGGCGGAAGATCTGGCCCGGTCGGCCAAGGAACGGCGCGTCAGTTTCGTCTCGGCCGTCATCAGTGCCGGCGCCGTGCAGCCGGCCGATCTGGCCCACACCTTGTCTACCGCGCTGGCCTTGCCGTTGCTCGACCTGAGCGCGGTCGACGGCGAGCGCTTGCCGCGGCACATCGTCGACCCCAAACTGGCCAATCAATACCAGCTGGCGGTGTTGGGCAAGCGGGGCAACCGCATCTTCATCGGCGCGGCCGACCCGACAGACCTGGAGGCCGGCGAACGCATCAAGTTCGCCACCCAGCTCACACCGGAGTGGGTGATTGTTGAACACGACAAGCTGGTGCGCTTGCTCGATGCACAAAACGCAAACGTCAACGAGGCCATTGATTCACTGACCACGGGCGACTTCGATTTCGATGTCACCGAGGAAGACGCCGCGGCGCAGGACAGCCCCGACGTGGTGGCCGAGGTGGAAGACGCACCGGTGGTGCGTTTCCTGCAAAAGATGTTGATCGACGCCATCAACATGCGCGCGTCGGACCTTCACTTCGAGCCCTACGAATACAACTATCGGGTGCGCTTTCGCATCGACGGCGAGTTGCGCGAAATCACGCAGCCGCCGGTGGCCATCAAAGACAAACTGGCGTCGCGCGTGAAGGTCATCTCGCGCATGGACATCGCCGAAAAGCGCGTGCCCCAAGATGGCCGCTTGAAGCTGAAGTTTGGCACCAAGGCGATCGACTTTCGCATCAGCACCCTGCCCACGCTGTTTGGCGAAAAGATCGTCATCCGGATCCTCGACCCGTCCAGCGCCAAGCTGGGGGTCGAGGCCCTGGGCTACGAGAAGATCGAGCGCGACCGCCTCATGGGGGCGATTCAGCGGCCCTACGGCATGGTGCTGGTCACTGGCCCCACGGGCAGTGGCAAGACGGTGTCGCTGTACAGCTGCCTGAACATCCTGAACCAGCCGGGTGTGAACATTTGCACGGTGGAAGACCCGGCCGAAATCAACCTGCCCGGCATCAACCAGGTCAATGTGAATGACAAAGCCGGGCTGACGTTTGCCGCGGCATTGAAGTCATTCCTGCGCCAGGACCCCGATGTGGTGATGGTGGGTGAGATCCGCGACTTGGAAACCGCCGATATCGCGATCAAGGCCGCGCAAACCGGCCACATGGTGATGAGCACCCTGCACACCAACGACGCGCCCACCACGCTGACGCGGCTGATGAACATGGGCGTGGCGCCGTTCAACATTGCCGCCAGCGTGCTGCTCATCACGGCGCAGCGCCTGGCGCGGCGCCTGTGTGAAAACTGCAAGGCGCAGGCCGACTATCCGCGTGAGGCCTTGCTGCGTGCCGGCTTCATCGATACCGACCTTGACGGCAGTTGGCGCCCTTACCGGGCCATCGGCTGTTCAGCTTGCACCAACGGTTACAAGGGGCGGCTTGGGCTTTACCAAGTGATGCCGATTACTGAGGCTATCCAGAAAATCATCCTGGCCGAAGGCACCTCCCTGGACATTGCTGTGCAAGCGCAAAAGGAAGGCGTTCGCGATTTGCGCCAGGCCGGCCTCATGAAAGTGCGCGCCGGCCTGACCACGCTGGAAGAAGTGATTTCGGTCACCAACGAATAGGCAACGCGGGAGTTCTTCATTCATGGCCACGGCAGCAATGGGCAGAGATGCCAAGGACTTTGTCTTCGAGTGGGAAGGCAAAGACAAGAACGGCAAGCTGCTGCGCGGCGAAGTGCGTGCTCATGGCGAGGCCGTTGTCAGCGCGACGCTGCGCCGCCAGGGCATCCTGATCACCAAGATCAGGAAGCGGCGCAACGCGGGTGGGCGCTCGATCAAGCAAAAAGACATTGCCGTCTTCACGCGCCAACTGGCGACGATGATGAGAGCCGGCGTGCCGCTGCTGCAGGCGTTCGACATCGTCGGGCGCGGCAGCACGAATGCGCGCATGACCCGGCTGTTGAACGAAATTCGCGGCGATGTTGAAACCGGCACCAGCCTGTCTTCGGCCTTTCGCAAACACCCGCTGCACTTTGACCAGCTCTACTGCAACCTGGTCGAGGCCGGTGAAGCCGGCGGCATTCTCGAGGCCTTGCTTGACCGCCTGGCGATCTATCAGGAAAAAACCCTGGCCATCAAGGCCAAGATCAAGTCAGCCTTGATGTACCCGGTGGCGGTGATGGTGGTGGCCTTCGTCGTGCTCACCGTGATCATGTTGTTCGTGATCCCGTCGTTCAAGGAAGTCTTCAAGTCCTTCGGCGCCGACCTTCCCGCGCCCACGCTGTTTGTCATCGCCTTGTCGGAGTTTTTCGTCAATTGGTGGTATGTCGTCTTTCCCATGTTGTTTGGCGGCATTTACTTCTTCCTGCAAAGCTGGAAGCGCAGCACCAAGATGCAAATGTTCATGGACCGCCTGCTGCTGAAGATTCCGGTCTTCGGTGAGCTGATCCTGAAGTCAGTCATTGCCCGCTGGACGCGCACCTTGTCAACCATGTTCGCCGCCGGCGTGCCGCTGGTCGAAGCGCTTGATTCCGTGGGCGGCGCCTCGGGCAACGCGGTGTACGTGAAGGCCACCGAGCAGATCCAGAAAGACGTTTCCACCGGCACCGCGTTGACTACCGCCATGACCACGGCCAGTGTGTTCCCGACCATGGTGCTGCAGATGGCCTCGATCGGTGAAGAGTCCGGCGCGCTCGACCACATGCTGGCCAAGTGCGCCGAGTTCTACGAGGAAGAGGTCGATGAGATGGTCAAGGGCCTGTCCAGCCTGATGGAGCCCTTCATCATCGTCATCCTGGGCGTGATGATCGGCGGCATCGTGGTGGCCATGTACTTGCCGATCTTCAAGCTCGGCGCCGTGGTCTGATGCTCGGCCTGGCCTGGCCGGCGGCCCTCGATCCCCTGCTCACTCCCTGGGGCCTGGCCCTGCTGGGGCTGTGCCTGGGCAGCTTTCTCAATGTCGTGGCGCACCGCGTACCGATGATGATGGAGCGCCAATGGTGGGCCGATGTGGCGCAGCAACTCAGTGATTCGCAAGGCTGGCAACGCGCGTTTGGGCATGCGACCCCAGTGCCGGTTGAAGCTGCTGGCCAGCTGGTGGCGCAGCAAGTTGAGCAACTCGCGCCATTGAGTCTGAATCGTCCGCGCTCGCGTTGCCCGCACTGCGGCGCCGGCATCCGCTGGTATCACAACATTCCGCTGCTGGGCTGGCTGCTGCTCAAAGGCAAGTGCGCCGATTGCGCCGCGCCCATTTCGATGCGCTACCCCCTGGTGGAATTGCTCACCGGCGTGTTGTTCGCGCTGGTCGGCTGGCGTGTGGGCGCACAACCTGTTGCGCTGATGTGGTGTGCGGTGGCGGCCACGCTTGTCGCCCTAGCCCTGATCGATTGGGACACCACCTTGCTGCCCGACAGCCTGACGCTGCCCCTGCTGTGGGCCGGCCTGGCCGCCGCCGCCATGGGGTGGACGATCCCTCTGCCCATCGCGCTGTGGGGTGCAGTGGCCGGTTATCTTTCGCTGTGGTCGGTGTACTGGTTGTTCAAGCTGGTCACGGGCAAAGAGGGCATGGGTTATGGCGATTTCAAGCTCCTCGCCGCGCTCGGTGCCTGGTTGGGCTGGCAGGCGATCGTGCCGATCTTGCTGTTTGCCTCGGTCATTGGTGCCATCGTGGGCATCGCCATGAAAATGCGCAGCGCGCTGCGCGAAGGCCGCTATGTGCCCTTCGGGCCGTTCCTGGCCGGCGGTGGCCTGGCGGTGATGCTGGTCGGCCTGCCCGCTGTGTTGGGCGCCATGGGCTGGCAGTGAGCCTGGGCAGCCAGTGATGGCGGGGCTGCAGATCGGGTTGACCGGTGGCATCGGCAGCGGCAAGAGCACCGTGGCCAAGTTGCTGGTTGAGTTGGGCGCGACCTTGGTCGACACCGACGCCATCGCGCACGAACTCACCCGGCCCAACGGCACGGCCATGCCAGCCATCGCAGCAGAATTTGGCGCCGACATGGTGGGCGCTGACGGCGCGCTGGAGCGCAACCGCATGCGCGCGCTGGCCTTTGCCGAGCCCCGCGCCAAGCTGCGCCTGGAACGGATCCTGCACCCGCTCATCGGCGCGCAAGCACAAGCGCAGGCGCTGCGCGCTGGGCCCAACAGCGTGGTCTTTGATGTGCCGTTGCTGGCTGAGTCGCGCCACTGGCGCCAACGGGTGCAGCGCATCCTGGTCGTCGATTGCAGTGCTGCCACGCAAGTGCAGCGGGTGATGCAGCGTTCGGGCTGGACGCAAGAGGCGGTGCAACGGGTCATCGACTTGCAGGCCTCGCGCAGCCGGCGCCGCGCCGCGGCCGATGCCGTGCTCTTCAACGACGGCGTTTCGCTCGCCGCGCTGCGCGTTCAGGTAGCGGCCTTGTGGCTGCACTGGCACGGCCGAGGTTGATCGGGGCTTGCCGGCTTCGTGCCGCTGTGCCTATGGAACAATTCGAAATTCACACGCGTTGCGCGTGACCGACCCGTTGCCGAAAGACGCGCCCTTGGTCCTGTACGAATACCCTTTCAACGAAGGCATACGCACGATGCTGCGCTTGGAGCATCTGTTCGACCGCCTTGGCAGGTTGATGCAGCGCGAGACTGCGCTCGACCACCACTTCGCGCTGGCCACGCTGTTCGAGATCATGGATGTGTCGGCGCGAGCTGACCTGAAGTCAGACCTGCTCAAGGAACTTGAGCGCCACAAGGCCCAACTGCAGGGCTACCGCGGCAACCCGAGCATCTCAGAGGCCGCGCTGGATGATGTGATTGGCCGCATCGACCACGCCTTTCATGCGCTCAACCAGGTGGCTGGTAAGGCCGGGCAGCAGCTCACCGGCAACGAATGGTTGATGAGCATTCGCAGCCGCATCAGCATTCCGGGGGGCACCTGCGAGTTCGACCTGCCCGCCTATTTCGCCTGGCAGCAACACCCGCCCGAAGCGCGGCGGGCGGACTTGCAAAGGTGGATCTCTGGCTTGCTGCCGCTGGCCCAGGCCCTGCAAGTTTTGCTTGGCCTGCTGCGCGACAGCGGCGCGCCGCAACGCGTGGCGGCAAACAATGGTGTCTATCAACAAAGCCTGCCTGCTGGCAAGGCCTATCACCTGATCCGGGTTCGGCTGGACGCCACTGGCGACATCGTGCCCGAAATTTCAGGCCACCGGCTGATGGTGATGGTTCGGCTGATGCGCGCGGATTCCGAAGGGCGCCTCAAACCGCTCAACGCCGACGCGAGCTTCGAGCTCACACTTTGCGCATGACCATCCGGCCAACACCCAAACCGCTCACCGTGCGCTGCCCAAGCTGCCGCAAGGAAACGCCCTACACCACCGGCAACCCGGCGCGCCCGTTTTGCAGCGAGCGCTGTCGCAGCCTCGACTTGGGCGCCTGGGCCAGCGAGCGCTTCCGCGTTGAAGACCCGGCGGCGCTCGACGATCAAGACCACCCACCGCGCCAGTAGCCTGCGCACACGGGCTGCTCATCTTCAGCCGCTCGGGGCTTGATTTGACGTTGCTCATCCCTATAATCTGTGTTGCTAGCACTCGACGAGCTTGAGTGCTAACAGCCGATCAGCGCTGCTGCTGATTGCGGCAACCAAGCCTTGTTAATGTGTGCCAACTTTCAATGTTGGCCATTTTCAGTCTCACTGTAGCTACATAGGAGATGCTATGAAACTTCGTCCCTTGCACGATCGCGTGGTCGTCAAGCGCCTGGAACAGGA
This sequence comes from Burkholderiales bacterium, assembly GCA_031381955.1. Taxonomy (GTDB): domain Bacteria; phylum Pseudomonadota; class Gammaproteobacteria; order Burkholderiales; family Burkholderiaceae_C; genus Rubrivivax. Next base: position 527 of record JANMYI010000349.1, on the reverse strand, counting down.
AACCAAAACTGCCTCCGGCATCGTCATTCCCGACAACGCGGCTGAAAAGCCCGATCAAGGCGAAGTCTTGGCCGTGGGCCCGGGCAAGCGCACCGACAAGGGCGACTTCGTGGTGCCCAACGTCAAGGTGGGCGACCGCGTGCTGTTCGGCAAGTACAGCGGCCAGACCGTCAAGGTCGATGGCGACGAACTGCTGGTGATGCGCGAGGAAGACCTCTTCGCCGTCGTCGAGAAGTAAGCGTTCGCCCAGCAATCAAGGAGAAAACACATGGCAGCAAAAGACGTAATTTTTGGCGCTGACGCGCGCCAACGCATGGTTGAAGGCGTGAACATCCTGGCCAACGCGGTCAAGGTCACCCTCGGTCCCAAGGGTCGCAACGTGGTTCTGGAGCGCAGCTTCGGCGCCCCTACCGTGACCAAGGACGGTGTCTCGGTCGCCAAAGAGATCGAGCTCAAAGACAAGCTCATGAACATGGGCGCGCAGATGGTCAAGGAAGTCGCTTCCAAGACCAGCGACAACGCCGGTG
>JANMYI010000290.1:0-6305 GCA_031381955.1 Burkholderiales bacterium | reverse complement strand
AGCTTGCCCTTGGCATGCTGGGCGGCGATGCGCTTGGTGCCACCGCCCAATTGCGCGGCGGCGCGTTTGCGGTCGAGTTGTTCAATGATGTCGTGCATCGGGAAGTCTCCTCGTCGTCTTGTTCAGTTCATCAAATCCAGCAAGCGCCGCGCCGCCACCGACGCCGCCACCTCACCGGCCCGCACCTGGGCGCTCAAAGCCGGCAGCGCCTCGCGCACGCCGGCGTGCTGCTGGAAGCGCTGCACCAGCCCGGCGTGAATACGCTCCCACATCCAGGCCTGATCCTGCCGGTGGCGCCGCTGCGAGAGTTGGCCGTTGGCCGCTTGCAGTGTGCGAAAAGTGGTCACCGCTTGCCAGAACCCGGGCAGCCCGCTGCCCTTCAAGGCGCTGAGTTGCAGCACCTGCGGCTGCCACAGCGCCTCATCGTGCGCGGCATGCTCGCCGCGGCCATGAAAGCCGAACAGGCGCAGCGCGCTGGTGATCTGCGCGCGCGCCCGGGTGGCCGCGGCCTCGTCGAGATCGGCCTTGTTGATGACCACCAGGTCAGCCAGCTCCATCACGCCCTTCTTGATGGCCTGCAAGTCATCGCCAGCGTTAGGCAGTTGCAGCAGCACGAACATGTCGGTCATGCCAGCCACCGCCGTTTCGCTCTGGCCCACGCCCACGGTTTCAACGATCACTACGTCATGGCCGGCGGCTTCGCACACCAGCAAGGCCTCGCGCGTTTTCTCGGCCACGCCGCCCAGCGTGCCGCTGGCCGGGCTGGGGCGGATGAAGGCGCGCTCATCGACGCTCAGGCGTTCCATGCGCGTCTTGTCGCCCAGGATCGAGCCGCCCGAAACGGATGAAGATGGATCCACCGCCAGCACCGCCACGCGGTGGCCTTGCTCGATCAACAACAGCCCCAGGCCTTCGATGAAGGTGCTCTTGCCCACGCCCGGCACGCCGCTGATACCCAGGCGCAAGGCCTGGCCGGTGTGTGGCAGCACGGCGTTGAGCAGTTCATCAGCGCGCACGCGATGGTCAGTGCGCGTGGATTCGAGCAGCGTGATCGCCTTGGCCAAGGCGCGACGCTGGGCCGGCCCGCTGCTGCCGACCAATTGCGCGAGGAGTGCTTGATCAACCGGCTGCATGTCAACCGGCCTGCGCCTTCCTGATCTGCTCCAACACGTCTTTCGCACTCACCGGTATCGGCGTGCCCGGCCCGTAAATGCCTTTCACGCCGGCTTGGTACAGAAACTCGTAATCCTGCTGCGGCACCACGCCGCCCACAAAAACAATGATGTCCTGTGCACCCTGGCGTTTGAGTTCTTCAATGATCGCCGGCACCAGCGTTTTGTGGCCCGCGGCCAGGGTGCTCACGCCCACGGCGTGCACGTCGTTTTCGATCGCCTGGCGGGCGCATTCCTCGGGGGTTTGGAACAACGGGCCGATGTCCACGTCGAAGCCCAAATCGGCGAAGGCCGTGGCCACCACCTTGGCGCCACGGTCATGGCCATCTTGGCCCAGCTTGGCAACCATCACGCGCGGGCGCCGGCCCTGCGCCACCCCGAACTCGGCGATTTCGGCTTGCAGCTTATCCCAACCTTCAGCACTGTCATACGCAGCGGCATACACACCGGTCACCTTTTGAATGTCGGCGCGGTGGCGCCCGTAGATTTTTTCCAGCGCATCGCTCACCTCGCCCACCGTGGCACGCGCGCGCATGGCCTCGATGCTCAGGGCCAGCAGGTTGCCTTGGCCGCTGTGGGCGGCGTCGGTCAAGGCGGCCAGCGCGGCCATGACCCGCGGGGCATCGCGCTCGGCACGAATCGTCTTCAAGCGCGCGATCTGGCCTTCGCGCACCTTGTGGTTGTCGACCTCGCGGATGTCTATCGCGTCGTGGCTCGTGAGCTTGTACTTGTTCACGCCGACGATCACATCTTTGCCGGCGTCGATGCGGGCTTGCTTCTCGGCCGCACTGGCTTCAATCTTCAGCTTGGCCCAGCCCGAATCCACGCAACTGGTCATGCCGCCCTGGGCCTGCACTTCTTCGATGATGGCCCAGGCCGCAGCGGCCATTTGCGCGGTGAGTGACTCCATCATGTAGCTGCCCGCCCAGGGGTCCACCACGCTGGTGATGTGCGTTTCTTCCTGGATGATGAGCTGCGTGTTGCGCGCGATGCGCGAGCTGAATTCGGTGGGCAGGGCGATGGCTTCGTCGAAGCTGTTGGTGTGCAGGCTTTGCGTGCCACCGAACACCGCGGCCATGGCCTCGACGGTCGTGCGCACGATGTTGTTATAGGGGTCTTGCTCGGCCAGGCTCCAGCCCGAGGTTTGGCAATGCGTGCGCAGCATCAGGCTCTTGGGGCTCTTGGCGTTGAAACCCTTCATGATGCGCGCCCACAGCAAACGGGCCGCGCGCATCTTGGCAATCTCAAGATAGAAATTCATGCCGATGGCCCAGAAGAAGCTCAGCCGGCCGGCGAATTCATCCACGTCCAGGCCCTTGGTCAGGGCGGTCTTCACGTACTCCATGCCATCGGCCAGGGTGAAGGCCAGTTCCAGCGCCTGGTTGGCGCCGGCTTCTTGCATGTGATAACCCGAGATCGAAATCGAATTGAACTTCGGCATGTTGCGCGCCGTGTACTCGATGATGTCGGCGACGATGCGCATGCTCGGCGCGGGCGGGTAGATGTAGGTGTTGCGAACCATGAACTCCTTGAGGATGTCGTTCTGGATCGTTCCACCCAACTGGTCTTGTGCAACGCCCTGTTCCTCGGCCGCCACCACGTAGCCGGCCAGCACCGGCAACACGGCGCCGTTCATGGTCATGCTCACGCTCACCTGGTCAAGCGCAATACCGTCGAACAGGATCTTCATGTCTTCGACGCTGTCGATCGCCACGCCGGCCTTGCCCACGTCACCGGTGACACGAGGATGATCCGAGTCATAGCCGCGGTGGGTGGCCAGGTCGAAGGCCACGCTCACGCCTTGGCCGCCAGCGGCCAGGGCCTGGCGGTAGAAGGCGTTGCTGTCTTCGGCGGTGGAAAAGCCGGCGTATTGGCGGATCGTCCACGGCCGCACCGCATACATGGTGGCCTGCGGGCCGCGCACATAGGGCTCGAAGCCGGGCAAGGTGTCGGTGTGCGGCAGGCCGGCCACATCAGCCGCGGTGTACAGCGGCTTGACACTCAGGCCTTCGGGCGTGCGCCAGTTCAGCGCCGCCACGTCACCACCGGGGGCCGACTTGGCGGCAGCCTTGTGCCATTGCGCCAGCGTGGCGGTGGTGAATTCTGGGTCTGTGCTCATGGCCGGTATGGGAGGTGTGGTGAAGGCGGTGGTGAAGGCTTGTTCACGCGCCAGGATTATGCATAATTATAAATTCAAAACCAATTCATTCTTGTTCAGCTTCTGTTCTGCACATCCACCACCGCGATCCACCTTGGCCCCCCCAAAGCCCGCCGCCGCCGCCAACCCCCTGGCCCCACGCGCCCTGTATCAGGAGGTGGCCGAACGGGTGCGCCAGCTCATCTTCAACCGCACGCTGGAGCCTGGTGCGTGGATCGACGAGCTGGCGCTGTGCGCCGAGTTCGGCATCAGCCGCACGCCGCTGCGCGAGGCACTGAAGGTGCTGGCCGCCGAAGGCCTGGTGACCATGAAGGTGCGGCGCGGCGCTTACGTCACCGAGATGTCGGCCGACGACGTGGCCCAGGTTTATCACCTGTTGGCCTTGTTGGAGAGCGACGCCGCGGGCGTGGTGGCGCGCACGGCCACACCGGCGCAGCGCACTGAGCTGCGCGCGTTGCACGACAAGCTGGAGAGGCGCGCCCGCCAGCGCGAGGCCTTCTTCGCCGTCAACGAAGAATTTCACTTCGCCCTGCTGCGCATGGCCGGCAACCGCTGGCGCACGCAGGTGGTGGCTGACCTGCGCAAGATGATGAAGCTCAACCGCCACCATTCGTTGTTCAAGCAAGGGCGACTGGCGGAATCACTGGCCGAACACCGGGCCTTGATGGCGGCGCTGGAAGCGGGCAACGCCAAGGCAGCCACGCAACTGATGCGCGCGCATTTCGAAAGCGGGCTGGAGGCGGCGGCATGAGACTCCTGACAATTAATCGAAGCGGCGCGGGCCGAGCGCCGGGCCGCCCCAAGCCGGCCCGCGATCCCCTTGGGGGGTCGACCGACGTACCCGGCGGGCGAGGGTTCGTCATGACTCACCCGGTGCCCGACCGCCACGGCAGCAATCTCTACCTGGACGACACCGAGTCAGCCGCGCTGTTGCGGCTGTACTTGCCCGCAGATTTGCACGCCCATTTGCAGCCGCATCTGCAGCGCCTCGGCGCGCTGGCCGGCGGTACGCTCGATGAGCTGGCACACAGCGCAGACCAGCATCCACCCACACTCGAACAGCGCAGCCGCAATGGGCTGGATGCGCAGCGCATCGTCAAACACCCGGCCTACGTCGACATGGAACGCGTGGCGTTCGGCGAGTTCGGCCTGGCCGCGCTGTCGCACCGCGGCGGCGTGCTGGGCTGGCCGGCGCCGATGCCGCCGGCGGCCAAGTACGCGCTGAGTTACCTCTTCGTGCAGGCCGAGTTCGGGCTGTGCTGCCCGCTGTCGATGACCGATTCGCTCACCCGCACCTTGCGCAAGTTCGGCGCGCCGGAACTGGTCAAAAAGTATTTTGATGCGTTAACCACGCAAGACCTTGACGCCCTGGCGCAGGGCGCGATGTTCATGACCGAGCAGGCCGGCGGCTCCGATGTGGGCGCCACCACCACGCGCGCCGTGGCCGCATCGAATGGCACGTTTAGCTTGCATGGCGACAAGTGGTTCTGCTCCAACCCCGACGCCGCGCTGGCCATGGTGCTGGCGCGCATCGATGGCGCCGCGGCGGGCCTGGGCGGCGTGTCGCTGTTCCTGTTGCCGCGCGTGCTTGACGATGGCACGGCCAATGGCTATCGCATCCTGCGGCTGAAAAGCAAGCTCGGCAGCCGCTCCATGGCCAGCGGCGAAATCCGCCTTGAAGGTGCGCTGGCCTACCTGGTGGGCGAGCCGGGCCGCGGCTTCCAGCAGATGGCCGACATGATCAACCACTCGCGCTTGTCGAATGGCATGCGCGCGGCCGGGTTGATGCGCCGGGCTTGCACCGAAGCCTTGTTCGTGGCGCGCGAACGCCAGGCCTTCGGCCAGCGGCTGATCAGCATGCCGTTGATGCAACGCCAGTTGCTGAAGATCATGCTGCCCACCGAGCAGGCGCGCTGCATGGTGTTCCAGGCTGCCGAAACCTTGCGCCGCAGCGACGCGGGCGGTGAAGACGCCGCAAGCGCCTATGCACTCACCCGTTTGCTCACGCCGCTGCTCAAGTTCCGCGCCTGCCGCGATGCGCGCAAGGTCACGGGCGACGCGATGGAAGTGCGCGGCGGCTGCGGCTACATCGAGGAATGGGCCGACCCGCGCTTGCTGCGCGACGCCCACCTGGGCTCCATTTGGGAAGGCACCAGCAACATCGTGGCGCTTGATGTGTTGCGCGCATTGCGCCGCGACGCCGCGCTGCCCGCCTGGCACGCCCATGTGCAAGGCTTGCTCGCGCGTTCACCCCTGGCCGCCGCGGTGCGCGATGTGTTCGAGGCCGTGCTGGAGCGTTGCGCCGGCCTGGCCGCACAGCTCGCCGCCACACCCGGTGCGAGCGACGCTGACGCGCGGCAATTGGCCAGCGCGCTGTACCACGTCACCACGGCTTGTGGCCTGGCTTGGGAAGCCGGCCAGATCGGCTCGGCGCCACGCATGCTGCTGGCGCAGGCGGTGTTGAAGCACCGTGCGCTGCCGCGCGACCCCATGCAGGTTGACGCTGCGCCCAACTGGTTGGCGCAAGCGCTCGGGGACGCACCCGGGCCCGCGGCGCTCGACCAGATCAACCTTTTCCAGGCATAGAGCCAGCCAGGGGCCACGGGCTCAATCTGCCTTCCTGTTCAGCCTCAGGTTAAGCGTCACCGCGGCCCGGCTGGGGTTGGTCCACATCCAGCAGTATTCCTGCGCGCTGGTGGGCACGAAGCTGCCGCTGGCCACCACGGCCGCGGGCAGGCGGTTGACGTAGATCACTTCCTTGCCCACATGGTGGTGGATGTTGAAGGCCAGCGCCGCCGAGCCGCTGAACTGCCAGGCCACGGTCATGCCGGGCTGTAGCACCACGCAGGCTTCGGCATGGTGGCCGGGCGGCATCGACAAGGCATGCTCAAACTGGCCTTGCTCGTTCCAGGCCACCGGCAGCACCACCCCGGCAGCGCTGAGCGCACTGCACCAACCCAACAGCAGCGGGGGGG
>JANMYI010000265.1:0-21095 GCA_031381955.1 Burkholderiales bacterium | reverse complement strand
AGGCGGGCGGCTGACGGTCATGGCGGGCGGGGACGCCTCAGCCTTCGCGCGGGCCGAACCGATCATGGCGGCCTATGCCGCCAACAGCACCCACATCGGCCCGGCCGGGGCGGGGCAGCTGGCCAAGATGGTCAACCAGATCTGCATTGCCGGCCTGGTGCAGGGCTTGTCTGAAGGCATTGCCTTTGGCCAGCGCGCCGGGCTGGACATGAAGCAGGTGCTGGAAGTGATCGGAAAGGGCGCTGCGCAAAGCTGGCAGATGGACAACCGCGGCGCCACCATGGCCGACGACCAGTTCGACTTCGGTTTCGCGGTGGACTGGATGCGCAAGGACCTGGGCCTGGTGCTCGACGAAGCGCGACGCAACGGCGCGCGCCTGCCCGTCACCGCGCTGGTCGACCAGTTCTATGCCGACTTGCAGGCCCAGGGCGGCGGGCGGCGCGATACGTCGAGCCTGATCCGCCGCTTGCGCTGAGCCGGGCTGATTATGAGTACCTACTTCGGCGCCGCGCCGCGCGCCAGGTCGGCCAACTCGGCCTCGCTGAGCACCTCGAACACCCGCACCACCTTGCTCACGCTGCCCACGGCGCGCGCCAGTTCGCTGGCGCGCTGGGCTTCGCGCTCGCTGACGCGGCCCATCAGGTAGACCACGCCGCGTTCGGTGACCACCTTGATGGCGTTGGCGTGCACGTCCTTGGCGTCGATGTAGGTGGCCTTGACCTTGGCCGTGATCAGCGAATCGCTGGAGCGTGAGCTGAGCGAACTGCTGCTCATCACGGCCACTTCATTCAGCACCGAGCGCACGCCTTCGATGCGGCTGATGCCTTGTTCCAGCGCACTGCGGTCGGCCTCGGTGGGCACTTCACCGGTGATCAGCACCATGCGGTTGTAGCTGGTGGTGTTGATGTGGCCACGCTCGCCCAGCACTTCGCGCGCGCGCGAGACGGCCTTCAACTCGATGGTTTCGTCCTCGATCTGGGTGCCCGAGGTGCGGCGGTCGCTGACCATCATCGCGCCACCCACGGCCGCGCCGCCGAGCAGCAGCGCGCAGCCCGGTATGGCGGTGGCTGCCACGGCGGCCAGCAGGGCGATGGCAAGGAGTCTTGATTGGTTCATGTCGGTTCCTGTTCACCCATCAATTGCAAGTCGACCGCGTCGCACAGGCAGTGCAGCAGCAGCAGGTGCATTTCGCGCACCCGCGCCACGCGGTCGTGCGGCACGGCAATGTGCACATCGGTTTCACCCAGCGCCGCGGCCAGCGCGCCGCCCTGACGGCCGGTGAGCGCGATCACCGGCATGTCTTTCGCCCGCGCCTGGGCCACGGCCTTGAGCAAGACGCCGGCGCTGCCGTCATCGTCCAGCACCAGCAGCACATCACCGGGCTGGCCCAGCGCCAACACCTGCTGCGCGTAGGCCTGCTCCAGCCCGCAGGCCGCGGCCACGCCCATCAGGCACGCGCCATCGGCAGCCAGCGCCAATGCGGCCAGTGGCGGGCGTTGGCGTTCGAAGCGGCCCACCAGCGCGGCGCAGAAGTAGGTGGCCAGCGCCGCCTGCCCGCCCGCGCCGGCCACCAGCAGTTTGCCGCCTGAGGTGATGCACCCCACCAAGGCCTGCGCGGCATCGGCCAACGGCCGCGCCAGCGATTCGGCGGTCTGGTAGTGCAGATCGGCGCTGTCGAAGAAATGTTGCTGGATGCGGGGCTCGAGCATGTTCGCACCATCATAGGCCCTGGCCCGTGTGCGTTGCACCGCAACCCTTCACAGGCTCAGCCCGCATCGAAGGCTGCAACGATCCATTCCAGCCACTCACCGTCGATCGCCACCACATCGAAGCGGCACGGCGGCGGCACAGCCAGTTGCAGCAAGAAGTGCTGCGCGGCACGCACCAGGCGGCGCTGCTTGGGCGCCCCCACGCTGGCTGCCGCGCCGCCCTGGCTGCGGCTGGCGCGCCGGCGCACTTCCACGAACACCAGCGTGCCGTCGCGCGCACGCATGATCAGGTCGACCTCGGCGCCGCGCGCATGCGGCCCCCCGGCCAGCCGATAATTGCGCTGCACGAGCACCATGCCCGCGGCCTGCAAATGGGCCAGGGCGCGCGCCTCGGCTTCATCACCGAGCACCTTGCTCGTCTGCCCAACGGGCTTGATCTTGACCATCCCACCCTCGTTGCCGACCTCGCTGCTGGTGCAGGCCGCCGCGCACAGCGCCGGCGCGCAGCAGTATCCCGCAGCCACCTTGTACGTGGTGGCCAGCCCGATCGGCAACCTGGCTGACCTGACCTTGCGCGCCATTCATGTGCTGGGCCTGATGGACGCCGTGGCCTGCGAAGACACGCGCGTCAGCCGCGGCCTGCTCGATCACCTTGGCTTGAGCAAGCCGCTGCTCGCGCTGCACGCGCACAACGAGCATGAGGGCGCAGCCCAAGTGGTGGCCTTGTTGGCCAAAGGCCAACGCGTGGCGTACTTGAGCGACGCCGGCACGCCGGCCATCAGCGACCCCGGCGCAGTGTTGGTGGCGCATGTGGTGCAGCACGGTTTTCGCGTGCTGCCCGTGCCGGGCCCGAGCAGCGCCATCACGGCCCTGAGCGTGGCCGGCGATGCGTCAGCCGCGGGCTTTGCCTTCATCGGCTTTTTGCCGGCCAAGGCGCTGGCGCGCGAGGCGGCGTTGCGCACCGCCTTGGCCGCGCCGCAGGCGCAGGTGCTGTTCGAAGCGCCGCACCGCATCGCCGCCCTGGCCGCGGCACTGGCCGCGCAAGCGCCGCAGCGCCGCGTGACGCTGTGCCGCGAGCTGACCAAGCAATTCGAAACCGTGGCCACCCTGGCCGCGGGCGAACTGCCCGCCTGGCTGGCGGCCGATGCCAACCGCCTGCGCGGTGAATTCGTGCTCGTGCTGCACGCGCCGCCGGTGCGCGTGCAAGATGACGCCCTGCCCGAAGACGCGCTGCGCTGCCTGCGCGTGTTGCTGCGCGAATTGCCGCTGAAGCAAGCGGTTAGCCTGGCGGCCGAACTCACCGCCTGCCCGCGCAACCGTCTGTATGAACAGGCGCTGGCCTGGCGCGACAGCGCGCCGCCAGCGCCGTAAAGGCACAGGTTTGTTGAGCCCCCTGGGCCGGGCTGCGCCCAGCCTGCCCCCCGCGGGGGTCAAGGAAAGTGGCAAAGCCACATTTCCTTGAGAGGCCATTGCGGCAAGGCCCCGTCCCTACAATCGCCGCCATGATCACCCGCGAACCCACTCTCGAGCGCCTGGCCATTGCGCAAGGCTTGTTGCTGGAACCGTTTGGCCTGAGCGAGGCCACGCTGAAGCAAGCGCTGGGCTTGATTGGCGAGCACCGCATCGACGACGCCGACCTGTACTTCCAGACCACGCGCCACGAGGGCTGGAGCCTGGAAGAAGGCATCGTCAAGAGCGGCAGCTTCAGCATCGACCAGGGCGTGGGCGTGCGCGCCGTGGCCGGCGAGAAGACAGCGTTCGCGTACTCCGACGATTTGTCAGGGGCCTCGTTGCTTGACGCTGCGCGCACCGTGCGCAGCATTGCCGCGGCCGGGCAAAACGGCAAGGTGAAGGTGACACCGAAAGTGCGCGTCGCTCCCAGCCGGGTGTTGTACGCGCCCACCGACCCGATTGCCACGCTCGACAGCGCGCAGAAGGTGGCGCTGCTTGAGAAGATTGAAAAGCGCGCCCGCGCCAAGGACCCGCGCGTCAAGCAGGTGATGGTCGGCCTGGCCGCCGAGTACGACGTGGTGCTGGTGGCCCGCGCCGACGGCACGCGCGCGGCCGATGTGCGCCCGCTGGTGCGCGTGTCGATCACCATCATCGCTGAACAAGATGGCCGCCGCGAAATGGGTTCGGGCGGCGGCGGCGGGCGTTTCGGCTTGGGCTACTTTCAAGACGCGGTGCTCGACACTTACGTTGACCAAGCCGTGAACGCCGCGCTGACCAACCTTGATGCCCGCCCCGCGCCGGCCGGACAAATGGCCGTGGTGCTGGGCCCGGGCTGGCCCGGCGTGCTGTTGCACGAAGCCGTGGGCCATGGCCTGGAGGGCGACTTCAACCGCAAGGGCTCGTCGACATTTGCCGGGCGCATCGGCCAGCGCGTGGCCTCGAAGGGCGTGACCGTGCTCGACGACGGCACCATTGCCGACCGCCGCGGCTCGCTCAACATCGATGACGAAGGCCACGCCACGCAGCGCAACGTGCTGATCGAAGACGGCATCTTGAAGGGCTACATCCAAGATTCGATGAACGCGCGCCTGATGGGCGTGAAGCCCACCGGCAACGGCCGGCGCGAAAGCTACGCCCATGTGCCGATGCCGCGCATGACCAACACCTACATGCTCAACGGCACGCACACGCGCGACGAGATCATCGCCAGCATCAAGCGCGGCCTGTACGCCACCAACTTCGGCGGCGGCCAGGTCGACATCACCAGCGGCAAGTTCGTGTTCTCGGCCAGCGAAGCGTTCTGGGTCGAGAACGGCAAGATCCTGTACCCGGTGAAGGGCGCCACGCTGATCGGCAACGGCCCCGAGGCGATGACCCAGGTGAGCATGATCGGCAACGACATGCAGCTCGACACCGGCGTGGGCGTGTGCGGCAAGGAAGGCCAGAGCGTGCCCGTGGGCGTGGGCCAGCCCACGCTGCGCATCGATGCCATCACGGTGGGCGGCACGGCCTGATTTTTTTGGCGCCGGCCGCGCGGCTGTCATCCTGCGCCGCCCTTGCAACGTAGAAGGCCGGCCCGCACCTCGCGGTAGGTTCAACGAAAGGTGGCAAGCATGTTCAAGCGCATCTCGGCCCTGTGGCTTTTGGTTCGTGGCGATGCCAAGCGGTTGTGGCACGCCCTGCGGCACCCGCTTGCGCCGAAATGGCTGAAGGCCGGCACCGCGCTGGTGCTGCTGTACCTGGTGTCGCCGATCGACCTGATTCCCGACGTGGTGCCGTTCTTCGGTGTGCTGGATGACCTGGTGATCGTGCCGGCAGCGATTCGCTGGATGCTCGGCCGCTTGCCGCCCGAGGTGGCCAATGCGGCCACGGCCCGCGCAGCGGGCCATCCGGCCTCAGCCCGCGCCACGCAAGTGGTGGACGAAGTGCGCTGATCCCGCCGCCGCTCAGTGCGGCTTCTTGGGCGGCTTACCGAATTTTTCAGGCCGGTAGACGTTGCCTTCGCGGTCTACGCGGCCAGTTTGGCTGGCGCGGCGAATCAGCTCCTCAGCCGCCTGCGCGGCATCGTCGGGCAACGCTTGCGCCTTGCGGCGCGGCCGCCGCAGCCGCTCACGCCACCGTTCACGCAGCCGTTCACGCAGCCGTTGCGCCGCACTGCGCATGCGCGCGTCGAGCCGCATGCGGATGTGCGGCTTCAGGGCCAGTCGCACCAGCATCAGTACGCAAGCCAACATGGCCAAGCTGGCCAGGGTTTTTTCGATCATCGTCAGGCCTTCGGCAAACGCCCGATTTTCTTAAACCAGGCCGCGCACTTCGCGCACCGCCAGGCCAAGCATGGCCAAGTCGGGGCTGGGCGCGTTGGTCAGTTCATCCAGCAAGCGGCGCGCGCGTTGCAGCTCGCCGGCTTGGCCCTGGGCCCACTCGGCCAGGCGCTGCGCCGCCGTGCCCGAGCCCAGCGCCAGCACGCGCTGCGCCAGGCCGCGTTGCGCGGCGGCCAGGTCGTCGCTCAATGCCAGCTTGGCCTGCACCGGCCAGTGGCCTTCGCCGGCCAGGGCGGCGATGCTGCCTTGCAGGCGCGCCAGCGGCAGGTGGTCATTCAGGCCGCTGAACACCTCGGCGGCCAGGACCGCCGCGCAGCCGGCGGCCACGGCGGCTTCGGCAATGTCCAGCGCCGCGAACAGCTCGTCAGCGCGGTCGATCTGCGCCGCCAGACCCGCCGGCACGCCGTGGTGCTGCCAGCGCAGCGCGCGCGCCGGTGGCGCAGCGCTGCTGGCCGGTGTGCCGCTGCGCAGCAGGGCCACGACCGGCTCGAAGCGGCTGATCAATTCATCCAGCGGCTGCGCCAGGCGCTTGCCGCGCAGGAACCACATCGTGGCGCGCTGGCCCAGGCCGCCCAGGGCGCCGATCAGCTCGGCCTGCACCGCGTCGGGTACCAGGTTGTCCAGCGCGTCGATCTCCTGCCACAGCGGCACATAGCCGAACACTTCGCGCGCCGCCAGGTAGGCATGGGTGATGCGTGCCGGCGGCTCGCCAGTGGTTTCGCTCAGGCGGTGAACGAAGGTCGCGCCGACCCGGTTTTGCATGCTGTTCACGACATGCGTGACGATGATTTCGCGCTTCAGCGGATGCTGCGGCACCCACTTGCCGAAACGCTCGCGCAGCAGCGCCGGGAAATAGCGCTCCAGCGTGCGCGCCACCCAAGGCTCTTCGGGCAACGCGCTGGCGATCAACTCGTCATACAGCCACATCTTGCTGTAGGCCAGCAGCACCGCCAGCTCGGGCGTCGTCAGGCCCTGGCCGGCGGCCTTGCGCGTGGCGATTTCGTCGTCCGCCGGCAGGTATTCAATCGCGCGGTCAAGCTGGCCGCTGCGTTCCAGGTGCCGCATGAAACGCGCCTGGCGCTCGAGCAGGCTCACGCCCTGGCGCGCCGCCATGCTCAGCGCCTGGGTCTGGAAGTAGTTGTCGCGCAGCACCAGCGCGGCCACGTCATCGGTCATGGCGGTCAACACGGCGTTGCGCTGCTCAAGGCTGAGCTCGCCCGCGGCCACCGCCAGGCCGAGCAGGATCTTGATGTTCACCTCGTGGTCTGAGGTGTCCACGCCGGCGGAGTTGTCGATCGCGTCGGTGTACAGGCGCACGCCCTGCTGCGCGGCCTCGATGCGCGCGCGCTGGGTGAGCCCCAGGTTGCCGCCTTCGCCCAGCACCTTGCAGCGCAACTCATGGCCGTTGATGCGCAAGGCGTCGTTGGCGCGGTCGCCAGCATCGGCTTGGCTTTCGCTGCGCGCCTTCACGTAGGTGCCGATGCCGCCGTTGTAGAGCAGGTCCACCGGCGCCTTGAGCAGGGCGCTGATCAATTCGGTGGGCGTCAGCCGGTCGGCTTCTATGCCCAGCACCGCGCGCGCCTGCGGCGACAGCGGCACCGATTTTTCAGACCGCGACCACACGCCGCCACCGGCCGAGATGAGGGTGCTGGTGTACTCAGCCCAAGATGAACGCGGCAGCTTGAACAGCCGCTCGCGCTCAGTGAACGCGGCCGCGGCGTCAGGCTCGGGGTCGATGAAGATGTGGCGGTGGTCGAAGGCGGCGAGCAGCCGCGTGTGGCGCGACATCAACATGCCGTTGCCGAAGACATCGCCCGACATGTCGCCGATGCCCACCACGCTGAAGGGCTCGCGCTGGATGTCGCGGCCCAGTTCGCGGAAGTGGCGCTTGATGCTTTCCCAGGCGCCGCGCGCGGTGATGCCCATGGCCTTGTGGTCATAACCGGCGCTTCCACCTGACGCGAAGGCATCGCCCAGCCAGTGCCCGTATTCGGCCGAAATGGCGTTGGCATGGTCTGAAAACGTGGCCGTGCCCTTGTCGGCCGCCACCACCAGGTACGGGTCGTCGCCGTCATGGCGCACCACGTGCGGCGGCGCCTGCACCACGCCGGCGCCGGCCAAGTTGTCGGTGAGGTCGAGCAGGGCGCGCAAGTAGTCTTGATAGCAGGCCACACCTTCCTTCAAGTGGGCCTCGCGCTCGCTCGGCGGTGGCGCCTTTTTCAGCACGAAGCCACCCTTGCTGCCCACCGGCACGATGACCGTGTTCTTCACCATCTGCGCCTTCACCAGGCCCAGCACTTCGGTGCGGAAGTCTTCCGGTCGGTCGCTCCAGCGCAGGCCACCGCGCGCCACCTTGCCGCCGCGCAGGTGAATGCCTTCGAAGCGCGTGGCGTAGACAAAGATCTCCACCCATGGCTTGGGCGCGGGCAAGCCCGGCACGGCGGCGCTGTCGAACTTCAGGCTCAGCTGCGCGCGGCGCGGCCCGGCCGCGCCGCTGTGGCCCACGCCGGTGCGCCAGAAGTTGGTGCGCAGCGTGGCCAGCACCAGCGCCAGCAACTGGCGCAGCACGCGGTCTTCATTCAGGTTGGCCACGCGCTCCAGCGCCTGGTTGACGGCCCGCGCCTGCGAGGCCGCGCCTTGCTCGTCGTGCGCGGCCGGGTCGAAGCGCAGCTTGAACAGGCCCACCAGCATGCGCGCGATGCGCGGGTGCGCGGCCAGTGCGGCTTCAATGCTGGCCTGCGACAAGGCGAAGCCGATCTGCCGGCAGTAGCGCGTGTAGGCGCGCAGCACGACGATGTCTTCGCTGGCCAGCCCGGCCAACAGCACCAGGCGGTTCAAGTCGTCGTTCTCGATCTCGCCGCCGGCGGCACGTACGAAAGCCTGCTCGAACAGCGGCGCCAGGCGCGCCGGGTCAAGCTCGTCGCTGACCTGGGCCAGCAGCTCGAAGTCGTGCAGCCAGACTTCGTCGCCACCTGCGACTTCAATGCGGTGATGGTGCTCGCCCAGCACGCGCGCGCCCAGGCGTTCAAGCATCGGCAAACTGTCAGACAGCGCCAGCGCCGGGCCCTGGCGGTAGACCTTGAAGCGCAGCGGTGCCGTGGGCGCAGCGCTGCCGTCAAGCAGCAAGGCCGCCGCCAACGGCTGAGCCGGGCTCAGTGCAGCGAGCTTCAACACATCGGCCACGGCCTGCGCGGCGCTGTTGCGTTCGCGGTAGTCGCCCGGCAGCGCGGCGGCCCACTGCTTGTACAGACCCAGGCCGCGGCCTTCGCCCAGCGCGGGCAGCAGGGCTTCGCGCAGGCCGTCCTCCCAGCGCCGCGCCGCGCCGGCCAGGGCTTGCTCCAGCGCGCGCGGGTCGACCTGGACGGCCTGGCCCGCGGGGACGCGGATGTTGAAGTGCACCCGGGCCAACAAGGCATCGCCCAGGCTGACATCAAAGTCGGCATGCGTGCCGCCATACGCCGCCAGCAACAGCGCCTGGAATTTCACCCGCAGCGCGGTGGAATAGGCCTCGCGCGGCACGTACACCAGGCACGACACGAAGCGCTCGTACGGGTCGCGCCAGGTGAACAGGCGCAGCCGTTGGCGCTCGCCCAGCGCCAGGATGCCCAGCACGGTGTCGTAGAGATCGTCGTCGCTGATCTGGAACAAGTCGTCGCGCGGATAGGTTTCCAGCACATGCACCAGCGCCTTGGCCAGGTGCCCGCCCGGCGCGAAGCCGGCGCGCTGCGCAATGGCGCGCGCCTTGCCGCGCAACAACGGCGTCTCGTCCACGCGCGAGCGGTAGGCGCTCGACGTGAACAGGCCGATGAAGCGGTGCTCGCCGATCACCTGGCCGGCCGCGTCGAAGCGCTTGACACCCAGGTAGTCGGTGTAGCCCGGCCGGTGCACTTTCGAGCGTGTGTTGGAGCGCGTGAGCAGCAACAGCGGCAGCATGCTGCGCGCTTCGGCGCGGGCGCGCGCGGGCAGTTCGGCAAAGCTGGTCGAGGGCGCCTCCTGCTGCGCGCTCAGCGGTGTACCTTCGTGCTGCGCACTGCGGTATTCGCCCTTGGGACGGCCCGGCGGGCTCAAGCCCAGCACGCCCAGCGGGCTGCCGGGCACCACATGCAATTGCGCGTCGCTGCCGTGGGCCACCAGGTCGTGCTGCAAATAGCCCAGCAAGGTGAAATGGTCTTGCGCCAGCCATTGCAGGAAGGCGGCGCTTTCGTTCAAGGCGTCTTCGGGCAACACCGCGGCGCGCGCCAGCAGCTCGTCGCGCGCGGTGTGCAAGCGCGAGCGCATGGCCTGCCAGTCGCGCACCGCGGCGCGCACCTCGGCCAACACGCCGGCAATGCCGCCGGCCAGTTCGCGTTCGGCGCCTTCACCGATGACGCGGTCGACCTCGATGCGCATCCACGACTCCAGCACCGCACCGGGCGGCGCCGCGTGGCGGCTGTGCAGGCCCAGCAAGTCACCGGCGGCGTTGCGCTGCACGGCCAGCACGGGGTGGGCGATGAGGTGCAGCGACAGGCCCTGGCGGTTGAGTTCCATGGTGGTGGAATCGACCAGGAAGGGCATGTCGTCGTTGATCACTTCCACCACCGTGTGGCGCAACGCCGCCGCGGCCGCGCCGCACGCGTCGGGCGCCAGGCGCAACTGGGCTTGGCCAGGTGGGCGCCGGGAGCCGGCCTGCAGCAGCGAGGCCAGCGCGGCCAGCAGCGCATCGTCGCTGCGCGCGGCCAGGTCGTCGGCATCTAGCCGGGCCAACACTTCGCTGGCCAATGTGCCGAAGAACGGCTGCTGCGCGGCGGGCAACTGCGCCGCTGCCAGGCTCATCACGCGCTCCTGGCGCTCGCTGCGCGCGGCGTCGTTGGTCATTGGGGGCTCTCCTTGCCAGGCCAGGAATGGCGGCAAGTATCGTCCCGCCAGAGACCCCTAACGGCTCAGGCGCCGCAGGCCGCCGCAGCGCTCTTGATGAACCCCAGCACGCCGTTGACCGTGACGGCCTCGCCGCTGACCGCGTTGCTCAGTGCTTTGTTGGTGAACGCCACGGTGCGCGCGGTCGTGTCCACCGTGATGCCGGTGATGGGGTTGCCGCTGTTGTTGTGGAACGCCACCCAGGGCGCCGCGCCGCCGGCCAGGTTGTTCTCCACCACGCTGGCATGCAGCGCGACCTTGTCGCTTTGGCGGAAGTAGACCTGCAGCGCGTAGTGGCGGCCGTTGGCGGCCACGGCGTCTTCGAAGTAGACGTCGCAATAGGCGCTGGCACTGAATCCGTCGGCCGCGCGGGCATCGTTGCCGCCGCCCTTGGCCAGGGCCAGGTCGATGGTGGTGTTGTGCGCGGCAGGGTTGGCTGAGGTGAAGGTCAAGGTCGTGGCGGCGGCGCCGGCCGGGTCGCCACCGCCGCCGCAGGCCACCAGCAGGGCGGCGAGCGACAGGGCGCACAGGTTGGCAAGGGGGCGGATGCGAAGGGGGCATGAAGACATGGTGAGGCTCCGGAAGTGGCTGATTCGAAGGGCCTGCCGGCGCGTTGCGAGCCGACCCTTCATTGGCATACGCCGCCTGCGCGGCCCAAAGGGCGCTCGCTCTTTTAGGGGGGCGCAAGGCTGGCCGCAGCCAGCCGGCCTGGCGGGGATCAAGGAACGTGGCAAAGCCACAGTGCCTAGGGGGGTGGCCGGGCCTGCGTGCTACATTCGCCCCCATGCACCGCGCCCAAGTCTTCTTTACGAGCTATGCGTTCACGGCCCCTCCCGGCGGCTGGACTCGTTGGCGCACGTAAACAAAGCAGCGCAGCAAACCCAGAAAACCGCCGGTCACCCCGGCGGTTTTTGTCTTTCCGCCCCGCCCTTTGCACCTTCACTCACTCACTCAAACAAGGAGCCCGCCATGAACAGCAAAGCCAGCACCAAGGAGGCCTGGTATGCGCCCGGCGCCGTTGGCGCCCCGCACAGCGGCGACAAGACCGGTGACACCGACGACCAGCGGATCAAGGACGTGACTCCGCTGCCCCCGCCGGAACACCTGATCCGCTTCTTCCCGATCGCCGGTGGCGCGGTGGAAAAGCTGGTCGGCGGCACGCGCCAGGCGGTGCGCAACATCGTGAACGGCCAGGACGACCGGCTGCTGGTGGTGATCGGCCCGTGCTCGATCCACGACCCGGCCGCGGCGCTGGACTACGCGCGGCGCCTGCGCGAACAACGTTTGAAACATGCCGGCACGCTGGAGCTGGTGATGCGCGTGTACTTCGAAAAGCCGCGCACCACGGTGGGTTGGAAGGGGCTGATCAACGACCCCTACCTCGACGGCAGCTACCGCATCCACGAGGGCCTGCGCATCGCGCGCCAGTTGCTGGTGGAGATCAACCGCCTGGGCGTGCCCGCGGGCAGCGAGTTCCTGGATGTGATCAGCCCGCAATACATTGGTGACCTGATCGCTTGGGGCGCGATCGGCGCGCGCACCACTGAAAGCCAGGTGCACCGCGAGCTGGCATCGGGCCTGTCGGCGCCGGTGGGCTTCAAGAACGGCACCGACGGCAATGTGCGCATCGCCATCGACGCCATCCAGGCTGCGGCGCGGCCGCACCACTTTCTTTCGGTGCACAAGAACGGCCAGGTGGCGATCGTGGAGACGCGCGGCAACACCGACTGCCACGTCATCCTGCGCGGCGGCAAGGCGCCCAACTACGATGCCGCCAGCGTGGCCGCGGCCTGCCAGGAGATCGAGGCGGCCAAGTTGCCGTGCAAGTTAATGATCGACTTCAGCCACGCCAATTCGAGCAAACAACACCGCAACCAGATCGAGGTGGCGCGCAGCGTGGCGGCGCAAGTGGCCGCGGGCAGCCGCTGCATCTTCGGCGCCATGGTGGAAAGCCATTTGCAAGACGGCGCGCAGAAGTTCAGCCCCGGCAAGGACGACCCGCTCGCGCTGGAATACGGCCGCAGCATCACCGATGCCTGCCTGGGCTGGGACGATTCGCTGCAGGTGATCGAAACGCTGGCCGCGGCGGTGCAGGCGCGGCGCGGTTGAGGCTCACTTCTCAGCCAGGGCCCGATCGCGCCGTTCCCAGCGCGCATACATGCCGGGCGCGCGGCCGCCCGGTGCGGCGCGCCAGGTGGCCAGCGCCTCGCGCACCGCGCTGCGCATGGCGTCTGGCTGGCCCAGCGCGGCGTGCGCCACGGCTTGTTCGCCCAGGGGCTGGCGAGACCGGCTCGCCGCGCACCTGCTCGGGGCTGGCGTAGTGGGGCGTGAAGGGGCGATGGGAAGCTAACGTTTGATCCGCGTCAGCGCCTTCCAGCGGGTCCAGCGCCTTGGCGATGCCGAAGTCGAGCAACTTGACCTGGCCGTCTTCGTTGACCAGCACGTTGCCGGGCTTCAGGTCGCGGTGCACGAGCAGGTTGCGGTGCGCGTGGGCCACGGCGTCGGCGAGCTAGAGGAACAGCGCCAGGCGCGCCTCCAGCGCCAAGGGCTTGACGGCCACGTCGATGGCCGCGCCGCGCACCAGCTCCATGACGAAGTAAGGCGCGCCGCCGGCCGACAACCCGGCGTCGTACAGGTGCGCGATATGGGGGTGGCTCAGGCGCGCCAGCGCCTGGCGCTCTTGGGCGAAGCGCTGCAGCACCAAGACCGAATCCATGCCGTGGCGCAGCAGCTTGACGGCGCTCAGGCCTTCAAAGGCGCCGTCGGCGCGCTCAGCCTCGAAGACTTCTCCCATGCCGCCCGCCCCCAGCAGGGCGACGATCTGCCACGGCCCCAGGCGCTGGCCAATGCACGGGGCGGCTGTGGCGCCGGGTTCGCCCAGGCCGGCCGGCAGGCTGAGGAACCCGTGCTCGTGTGTGCTCAGCGCGTCATGCGCCAGCAGCGAGCGCACCTCGCCTCGCGCCGTGCCGCCGGCAGGTCTTGCACCTGCTCGAACAAGGCTTTGATTTACGCCCAGTGGGCAGGGTCGGTGCTGCGCATCGAGAAAGGCTGCCCAGGCGGGTGATTCTGGGCCCGCGGCTCGCGCAGGGATCAACTCAAGCCGCAGCTCGCGCAAGGCTCACCACCGTCGCGCGCGGGCACAATCCGGACATGGCCAGCACGGACCCCGACGCCACCCAACCCGGCACCGTGCCCGAGCTGGAAAGTGCTTCAGTGACACAGTGGCTGGCCCAGTTCGAGCAGGCCCACCCTGCCGTCGGCAACAAGCTGTTCGAGTTGTTGTACGACGACTTGCGCCGCATGGCACGCAGCCACCTGCGGCGCGAGAACCCAGGCCACACGCTCAGCGCCACCGGGCTGGCGCACGAGGCCTGGTTCCGCATGGCCGAGCAAACGCGCACGCAGTGGCGCAACCGCAGCCACTTTCTGGCTGTGTCGTCGACCATGATGCGGCGCATCCTGATCAACCACGAACTGGCACGGCGCGCGGCCAAGCGCGATGCCGAGCTGGTGCCGGTCACTCTTTCCGGCCTGGAGCAACTGGCCGGCGCGCCCGACCGTGATTTGATTGCCGTGCATGAGGCGCTGCTGGCCTTTGAGGCGGTGGACGCGCGCGCGGCCAAGGTGGTGGAGCTGCGTTTCTTCGGAGGCCTGGAGAATGAAGAGATCGCCCAGGTGCTGGGCATTTCGCTGGCCACCGTGAAACGCGACTGGACGCTGGCGCGCGCCTGGCTGCACCGCGAGCTGGCCAGCCGCTCCTAACGTTTGATTTCAGTCTGGCGAACGGGCCAGCCGCTCACTGTGCCAATAAACATCGTCGCCGCCCAGCCCGTCGAGGTTGGCGCGGTTGAGCACGCGCGACAGCACGAACATCAGGTCTGACAGGCGGTTCAGGTAGTGGCGCGGGGCGTCGTTCACGCGCTCTTGCGTCGCCAGGGCGACCAGGGCGCGTTCGGCGCGGCGGGCGATGGTGCGGCTCATGTGCGCCAGCGCGGCGCTGCGCGTGCCGGCGGGCAGGATGAATTCCTTCAGCCGCGGCAGTTGCGCGTTGTGCTGCGCCAGGGCTTCGTCGAGCCCGGCCACGGCGTCGGCCTTGAGCAGCTCATAGCCGGGGATGGACAGCTCCCCGCCGAGGTTGAACAGCTCATGCTGCACGCGCACCAGCAGTTCGCGCACATCGGCCGGCAGCTTCTCGGCCAGCAACACGCCCAGGCTTGAATTCAGTTCGTCCACATCGCCCATCGCAGCCACGCGCAGGTGGCTCTTGGGCACGCGGGTGCCGTCACCCAGGCCGGTGGTGCCGTCGTCGCCGGTGCGGGTAGCAATTTGCGTGAGTCGATTGGCCATCGGGTGATGGTAGCGCTGGCCTGGCGCTGGCGCTGCGGTGGTGCTGGCGCCTCAGGCGTGTGCCGAGACGAAGCTGCCTTGCTTGCCGCGCAGCAATTGCAGCGTCAGCAGCCGGGCGTGTACGCGATGCACCGGGCCGGCTCGGCGGCAGGCCACCACCAGGGCCAGGGTGTCGAAACTGACAGTCACCACGCGCAGCGCGCTGCCCTTGGCCAGGGCCGGCGCGCACAGCAGCGACAAGCCGGTAAAGGACAGATCCTGCAAGCGCGCGGCCAGCACTGCCGCCTGGCCGGGCAGGTGCAGCCGCGCGTCTTGTTCGCGCGCGAAGCGTTCACCGCGGCGGCGGCCCTGGGCGTCGCCACTCGCGCGTTCGCCGGCGGGCGCGGGCATCAGCGGGCTGTGGCAGCGCATGCAGCGTGCTTCGTCGCGCTGGGTGGCCGTGAACGCGGCGGTGCAAAACGGGCAACACCTGTCGGCCAGCCAGTGGGCGGGGCCGTCGGGCGCGGTCGGTGGCGCCGCGCCGGCGGGGCGCGCAGGGCGCGGGGCGGCCGCGGCACGCGCGCGGTCGTACTCACGGCGCCGGGCGGCATCGCCCAGCACTTCATACGCGGTGTTGATGAGCGCGGCCTGGCGCGCATCACCGCCCAGGTCGGGGTGCATGCGCAGCGAACTCATCAAGGTGCGGTAGCTGGCCTTGATGATTTCTGCCGGCGCTTCGGGTTGCACATGCAGGATACGGTACAGGTTTCTGCGCTCAGGGTTCATTTGCGAATTCCGCTGCCTCGTGTTGCGCTATCGGCTGTTTGTGCAGCGCGCTTGAGACCAACGTGGTCAAAGCCCGATGGCCTCCTAGAATTCACCCGCCCAGCCCCCGAGGAGCCACCATGAATGCCCCGCTGCCCGCCGCCGCCCTGCTTGCCACCCCGCTTGCCACCCAACGCCGCGCCGTGCCCGCGGCCATGCTGAGCGCCTTGCGCGCCCACTTCGGCGAGCGTTGCTCCACCGCCCAGGCGGTGTGCGACCAGCACGGTCGCGATGAATCGGTGTACGCCACCACGCCGCCCGAGGCCGTGGTGTTCTGCGAAAGCACGGCCGACGTGGCCGCGGTGGTGAGCCTGGCCAACACGCACCGCGTGCCGGTGATCGCCTTCGGCGTGGGCTCGTCACTCGAAGGCCACTTGCTCGCGGTGCAAGGCGGAGTGAGCGTGGACGTGAGCCGCATGAACAAGGTTGTGCGGGTGAACGCCGAAGACCTGACGGTGACGGTGCAGCCCGGCGTGACGCGCGAGCAGCTCAACCGCGAGATCAAGGACACAGGCCTCTTCTTTCCCATCGACCCCGGCGCCGATGCGTCGATCGGCGGCATGACGGCCACCCGGGCCAGCGGCACCAACGCCGTGCGCTACGGCACCATGCGCGAAAACGTGCTGGCGCTGGAAGTCGTCACCGCGCATCCAACAAAAGGCAGTGAAGCCGTGCGCACCGGCACGCGGGCGAAGAAGAGCAGCGCCGGCTACGACCTCACACGCCTGTTCGTGGGCAGCGAAGGCACGCTGGGTGTGATCACTGAGATCACGCTCAAGCTGTACCCCTTGCCCGAGGCGGTGAGTGCGGCGATGTGCACCTTTCCGAGTGTGGACGCCGCGGTGCGGGCAACGATCCAGGTCATTCAGTTGGGCGTACCCATTGCGCGTTGCGAGCTGCTCGATGCCAACGCCATTCGCGCTGTCAACCGCCACTCACAGCTCACGCTGCCCGAGGCGCCGATGCTGCTGATGGAATTCCACGGCAGCCCGGCCAGCGTGAAGGAACAGGCCGCCACGGTGCAAGACGTGGCGCATGAACACGGCGGCACGGCGTTCGAATACGCCAGCAGCCCCGAGGAGCGAACCAAGCTGTGGAAGGCACGCCACCAAGCCTACTTTGCCGCGCTGCAAGTGCGCCCAGGCTGCCGCTGCCAGAGCACCGACACCTGCGTGCCAATTTCCAACCTGGCCGAAAGCATCAACGAATCGGTGGCAGAAGCCGAGGCCGCCGGCATTCCCTATTGGATCGTCGGCCACGTGGGCGACGGCAACTTCCACCTGAGCTACTTGTTAGACCCGAACGACGCCGAGGAATGCGCCAAGGTCGAACAGCTGAACGTGCAGATGGTGCGGCGCGCCTTGCGCCTGCAAGGCACCTGCACCGGCGAGCACGGCATCGGCCTGCACAAGATGGCCTACCTCGTGGATGAAGCCGGCAGCGCTGCGGTGGACATGATGCGCGGCATCAAGCGCGCTTTGGACCCGCACAACATCATGAACCCGGGCAAGGTGTTCAGCTTCGAGGGCTGAAGCCGTTCGCGGCCCTATTCGGGGGCGGACTCCACTGACCAGCTGCGCGTCACCGTGCCCGCGGCGTTCACGCTTTCAAGTTGCACGCCAAAGCCCCACAGCCGCGCCACGTGCTTGAGCACTTCTTGCGCGGCATCGGTCAGCGGCCGGTTCTGGTGCTGGAAGTGGCGCAGCGTGAGCGAGCGGTCGCCGCGCAGGTTGACGTTGTAGACCTGGATGTTGGGCTCGCGCGCACTCAGGTCGTACTGCCGGGCCAGGGCTTCACGCACCTGGCGGTAGCCGCTGTCGTCGTGGATGGCCGCCACTTCAAGCTCGCTGCGTGATTCATCGTCGAGGATGGAGAACAGCCGCATCTCGCGCATCAGCCGCGGGCTCAGGTACTGGCCGACGAAGCTCTCGTCCTTGAAGTTGCGCATGGCATGGTCGAAGGCCGGCAGCCAGGGTGAACCGGCCAGTTCGGGGAACCAGCGTTTGTCCTCTTCAGTCGGGTGTTCGCACACGCGCTTGATGTCGGTGTACATCGCAAAGCCCAGTGCGTACGGGTTGATGCCGCTGTAGGCGCGGTGGCCCACCGGCGGCTGGTAGACGACGTTGGTATGTGATTTCAAAAATTCAATCATCACGCCGTCGGTCAGCAACCCGTCGTCGTACATCGTGTTCAGCAGGTGGTGGTGCCAGAACGTGGCCCAGCCTTCGTTCATGACCTGGGTCTGCCGCTGCGGGTAGAAGTACTGCGCGATCTTGCGCACGATGCGAACGATTTCGCGTTGCCACGGTTCGAGCAGTGGCGCGTTCTTTTCAATGAAGTACAGCAGGTTCTCTTGCGGCTCCTCCGGGAAGCGCTTGGCCGCGTTGGCGGCTTCGGCCTTCTCGGCCTTGCGCGGCAGCGTGCGCCACATGTCGTTCACCTGCTGCTGGGCATAGGCCTCGCGCTCGCGCGCCTCGCTCAGCTCTTGCGCCAGGCTCTTGCGGCTGGGGCGGCGGTAACGGTCAACGCCATGGTTTTGCAGCGCATGGCAGGAGTCAAGAAAACCCTCCACCACTTCGAGCCCATGCTTTTCCTCGCACTGGCTGACGTAGTTCTTGGCGTAGACCAGGTAGTCGATGATCGAGCCCGCATCCGTCCACATGCGAAACAGGTAGTTGCCCTTGAAGAAGCTGTTGTGGCCGTAGGCGGCGTGGGCGATCACCAGGGCCTGCATGGCCAGCGAGTTTTCCTCCATCAGGTAGCTGATGCAGGGGTTGGAGTTGATGACAATTTCGTACGCCAGGCCCATGTGGCCGCGACGGTAGTTCTTTTCGGTGGCGATGAATTCCTTGCCATAACTCCAGTGTCGATAGGTCACCGGCATGCCCACGCTGGCGTAGGCGTCCATCATCTGCTCGGCGGTGATGATTTCGAGCTGGTTGGGGTAGGTGTCCAGGCCGAAGCGTTCGGCCGTCTCGCGGATCGCGCGGTGGTATTGCTCCACCAACTCGAAGCTCCAGTCGCTGGGCCCGGGCAGCGGCGCGGTGGCGCGTTCGGGCCGCTTGCGCGGCGCCAGCAGAGGCTTGTGCGGGGCCATGTTCATGCGCTTGGTCAGGCCGCTTGCGCGCCCAGCTTCTTGAAGAAATCACGGAACACCGGGTAGATCTGCGCGGCCTGCGTGGCCTTGCGCATGGCGAAGTTGCGGTGGTCTTCAGTGAGCTGGCTGTATTCCTCCCACAGGTTCTGCTCTTCCTCGGCCACCTGCACATAAGCGTAGTAGCGGCACAGCGGCAGCAGCTTTTCAGCCAGCAACTGGCGGCAGCGGCCGCTGTCGTGGTGCCAGTTGTCACCGTCGCTGGCCTGGGCGCCGTAGATGTTCCATTCGCCCGCCGGGTAGCGCGTGCGCACGATCTGCTCCATCTGTTCGAGCGCGCTGCTGACCACCGTGCCGCCGGTTTCGCGGGCGTGGAAGAAGTTTTGTTCATCCACTTCCTGCGCCTGGGTGTGGTGGCGGATGAAGACCAGTTCGATCTTTTCGTAGTGACGGGTGAGGAACAGGTACAGCAGGATGAAGAAGCGCTTGCTCAGTTCCTTGCGCTGCTCGTCCATCGACCCTGACACATCCATCAGGCAAAACATCACCGCCTTGGCGCTGGGCACAGGCACGCGCACATGGTTGCGGTAGCGCAGGTCGAACGGGTCGATGTAGGGGATGCGGCCCAGCCGCGTGCGCAGCGCGGCAATGCGCAGTTGCAACTCGGCGATGTCACTGGTGTGAAGCGCTTGCGTGGGGGTGTCTGCAGCCAGCAGCAAGGCCAGCCGTTCCTCGCACTCGCGCAATTCGTTCTTGCTGCCCGAACCCACGGCGATGCGCCGGCCGATGGCGCCGCGCATCGAGCGCACCACGTGCAGGTTGTTGGGCGTGCCGTCGTTGGAAAAGCCGGCGCGTTGAATCTTCCATTCGGGCACTTCGGCCAGTTGCGTGCGCGCCAGGTTGGGCAAGGCCAAGTCTTCGAAGAAGACCTGCATGAACTCTTCCTTGCTCAGCGCGAAGGTGAAGTCGTCTTCGCCTTCGCCGCTGTCGCTGGCCTGGCCCTTGCCACTGCCCTTGCCACTGCCGCCCTTGGGGCGTTCGATGGTGTCGCCGCGCACATATTCCTGATTGCCGGGGTGCACGGTCTCGCGCTGGCCGCCGGGGCCGTGGCTGAACACGGGCTCGTTGAGGTCTTTCTTCGGGATGCGCACTTCCTCGCCGCGCTCGATGTCGCGGATGCCGCGGCCGTCGACCGCGCGCTTGACGGCCTCGCGCACCTGCTCCTTGTAGCGGCGCAGGAAGCGTTCGCGATTGCCAACCGATTTGTGGCGGCCGGCCAGGCGACGATCAATGATCGCGTGCATGGTTGCTCAGCTCGATTTGCGTACGCGCAGATACCACTCGCACAACAAGCGCACCTGCTTGGCGGTGTAGCCCTTGGCCACCATGCGCGTGACGAAGTCTTCATGCTTCTTGGCTTCGTCGGCGCTGGCCTTGGCGTTGAAGCTGATCACCGGCAGAAACTCTTCGGTGTTGGAGAACATCTTCTTTTCGATCACCGTGCGCAGCTTTTCATAGCTTGTCCACAACGGGTTGTTGCCGGCATGGTTGGCGCGCGCGCGCAGCACGAAGTTGACGATCTCGTTGCGGAAGTCCTTCGGGTTGGAGATGCCGGCGGGCTTTTCGATCTTTTCCAGCTCGCCGTTCAGCGCCGAGCGGTCGAAGACTTCGCCGGTGTCGGTGTCGCGGTACTCGTTGTCTTGAATCCAGTAGTCAGCGTAGGTGACGTAACGGTCGAAGATGTTCTGGCCGTACTCGCTGTAACTTTCCAGATAAGCCGTTTGGATTTCTTTGCCGATGAACTCGGCGTAGCGCGGCGACAAGTGTTCCTTGATGAACGCGGTGTACTTTTGCTCCAGCTCGCCGGGCAACTGTTCGCGCTGAATTTGCTGCTCCAGCACGTACATCAAATGCACCGGGTTGGCGGCGACTTCGGTGGTATCGAAGTTGAACACCTTGGAGATGATCTTGTAGGCGAAGCGCGTGGAGATGCCGCTCATGCCTTCATCGACACCGGCGTAGTCGCGGTATTCCTGGTAGCTCTTGGCGCGTGGGTCGGTGTCTTTCAGGTTCTCGCCGTCGTAGACCTGCATCTTCGAATACAGCGATGAATTTTCCGGCTCCTTCAACCGCGTGAGCACCGCGAACTGGCTCATCATCTTCAGCGTGCCGGGGGCGCACTTGGCCTGCGCCAGCGACGAACCCCGGATCAGCTTTTCGTAGATCTTCACCTCTTCGCTCACGCGCAGGCAATACGGCACCTTGACGATGTAGATGCGGTCGAGGAACGCTTCGTTGTTCTTGTTGTTGCGAAACGCCTTCCACTCGCTTTCGTTGCTGTGCGCCAGCACGACGCCGTCGAACGGGATCGCACCAAAGCCCTCGGTGCCCTTGAAATTGCCTTCTTGCGTGGCGGTGAGCAAGGGGTGCAACACCTTGATCGGCGCCTTGAACATTTCAACAAATTCAAGCAGG
>JANMYI010000202.1:0-16719 GCA_031381955.1 Burkholderiales bacterium | reverse complement strand
TGATGCATGAGAAAGCCGATCCCCACGGCGGCAATGCCCAGCAGCATGCCGTTGATCAACAGGCCCAGGTAGAAGTTGCTGGTAAGCACCGTGGGCACGAACAGGCCGGCCGCGAAGACGGCGCCAAACAGGGCGATGCGTGCGACGTTGGGTTTCATGAAACACGGCCGCGGCCGAAGCCCTGCGGGAGCCACAACAACACCGCAAAGAGCAACAGGTAAGGCGCCAGCACCGCCACCGAAGGCAGCAGCACCGTGCCGATGACCTGGATGAAGCCGTACACCACGGCCGCCGCAATCGCCCCGCCGATGCTGCCCAGGCCACCCACCACCACCACGATCAGGCAACTGATGAGGATGCTGCCGCCCATGCCCGGGTCAACCGAGAGATAAGGCCCGGCCAGCACACCGGCCAGGCCAGCGAAGGCGGTGCCCAGGCAAACCACGAGCAAGCTCAAACGATCGGTGTTCACACCCATCATGCGCGCCACATGCGGCTGCTGGCTCACCGCGCGGGTGTGCATGCCGCTGGTGGTGTATTTCAACCAAGCCGCCAACCCCAAGCAGGTGCTGAAGCCCACGCCAATGATGAACAAGCGGTACAGCGGGTACAGGGTGCCGAACAGCATGGTCGAGCCGGCCAGCACATCTGGCGGTTCCACCGACAGCGGCACCGTGCCCCAGATCTTGTGCACCGCCGGGCCGAGGATCAGCGCCAGGCCGAAGGTGACCAGCGCCACATCCATGTGCGAGCGTTTTTGCAGCGGCCGCAGCACGGCCAACTCGAACACCACGCCCACGGCGGCCAGGGCCAGCGGCACCACGATGAGGGCGACCCAGAAGTTGGCCACCTTGGTGACGCTGTAGCCCATGTAGGCGCCCAGCATGTACAGCGCGCCGTGGCCGAAGTTCATCACGTCGCGCAGGCCGAAGATCAGCGCCAGGCCGCTGGCCAGAATGGTCAGCAACGAGGCCAACGCCAGGGCGTTGGCCAGTTGCGCGACGCTGAAAAGCTGGGCGAAATCCAAACCGCTTACCGAATGAGATCAGCCTCAGCTCACCTTGCATTCCGGGTTGGGCGGCGGGTAGATCTCGGGGCCCGACTTCACCACCTTCATCTGGAAGGTGTTCTTGCCGCCCGCGCTCTTCACCACCTGCGCCATGCCGTGCTGGCGGATCAGATGATGGTCGGCCGCGCGCATTTCGTTTTCACCAAAGATGGTGGCGATCTTCAAGCCTTCGAGCGCCTTGCGCACTTTGGGCGCTTCGGTGGACTTGGCCTTGACCACGCCGGCGCGGAAGACTTCCAGCGCGGCCATCATGTCAGCATCGGTGTAGAAGGGGCGGCGCTTGGCGCGCAGCACGAATTCCTTCACATAGTGCGCGTTGCGCGCGCCGGGCAGCTCAGGCGTCCAGCTCAATGAATTCACCACGCCCAACACGTTGTCGCCATGGGCGTCGAGCTGGAAGTCGGTGGCGAAACCGTTGCCGATGATGGCCTTGTACTTGTCGAACAAACCAAACTGTTTTTGCTGCTTGGCGAAGCTCTGGCCATCGCTCATGAACAACGTCACCATCAAGGCGTCAGCCGGCTTCGACAACTGCGAAATCTGGCTGCCAAAGTCGCTGGTGCCCAGCGGCGCGAACAGGTTTTGCTGCACCGTGCCGCCCATGCCTTGCACCAACTCGCTGAAGGCCTTGCTGAAGCTCTGGCCGGCGGCATAGTCGGCCGAGATCAGGTTCCAGGTCTTGGCGCCGGTTTGCTTCACATAGTCTTGCATCATGCGCGTGGTGAGCGCATCGGGCGTGTTGACGCGGAAGTAGTTCGGCGCGCAGCTCTTGCCCATCAGGTCGTTGCTCTGGGCGTAATGGTCGATCTGGATGACGTTCAGTGCCTCCAGCTTCGGCGTGAGCGCCAGTGAATGCGAGCTGAGCGTTTGGCCCATGATCAAACTCACGCCGGCTTGCTGCGCCAGCTTGGTGGCCGCGGCCAGCGCGGCGGCGGGTGCGCCGGAATGCGCCTGGATCACCAGCTCGAACTTGCGCCCGGCCGCACCGCCTTCTGCATTGAGGATGTCCACCGCCGCCTTGGCGCCTTCTTCCATCAGGTTGGCGTAGGTGGCAAAGGGGCCGCTGTCGATGATCAGCAGGCCGACCTTGATGGGGCCACTTTGCGCCTGTGTTTGCGCCTGGGCCAGCGGCGTGGCCAGGCTGGCCATGGCGGCAGTGGCGGCGGCAGCGAGCGCCAGGCGGCGGCGAATGCGGTTGAACATGGTGCGATCTCCAAAGAGGGGTTGCGATGCGGTGCGCCGCAGTTCTTACACTAGCGTACCGTATGCGGCGGAATCTAAACGAAGCGGCGGCGCTGTCAATCAGGGCTTGGCAGCGGTTGCCCGGGGCGGCGGCACAGCATCTGTGATCAGCCTTCGGCGCCACCCGACATTTCAGCGAACAGCGGGCGCGGCGAGTGCTTCAACTCGATGCTCAGTTCAGCGCGCAAGGCCGCGAGCAGGGTTTGTTCCAGGGCTTGCGCGGCCGCAACGCCCAGGCCGTGGCCCGGGGCGGCAAGCCAGGCCAGCCACTCGCCCAAGGCTTGGTTGCCGGCGTCGCGGGTGGCCAGCAGGTCGGCCACAGGGTCGAGTGCCGGGCCCGGCGGCGCTGACAGCTCGGGCACGGGCGGCGCACCCGCGGCACTGGCTGCCAGCGCCCGCGCCGCGGCCAGCGCGGCGCGCTGCGCCTGGATTTGCTCGGTCAGGAAGGCCGCCGACCACCCGGCGCGCAGCTTGAAGGTGTTGAGCGCGTTGATCACGCCATAGACCTGGCTGCGCGCATATTCATCGTTCATGCGCGGCAGCACCTCGGCGCGCAGGGTGGTGCACATGCCTTCAATCAGGCGTTCAAAGCTGTTGTTCATGGCTGCTCAGGGCCCCTTCTGAATGGCTTTGTCCATCTGGCGCAAGCAGGTTGCGACCTGGCTGCCCATGGCCGGCATGCGCATGTCGTTGCTGCGGCGGTCTTCAAAGCAGCGCGCCGCGGCCATGTGCGTGGCAGCCAGCTTGAGCAACGAGAAGACCTGGTAGTAATGCACCGAGGCCATGCTCACCGCGATGCCCGACTGCTGCGCATAGCGTTCATAAAACCAATCGGGCTCGCACAGCCGGCACAGGTAGGGGCTGGCGCCCATGTACATCGGCAAGCTGGCCCAGGCCAGGTCTTCATGCGGGTCGCCCAGGTGGACGAGTTCCCAGTCGAGGATGGCGGTGATGTGCCCGCCTTGTTCCAGAAAATTGCCGGTGCGGTAGTCGCCATGCACGATGGCCACGCGCGGCGCCACCGGCGCGTTTGCCTTGAGCCAGCGGATGCCCCACTCGGCCAGCGGGTAGGGCCGCATCGCCCAACGTTCGAGGTGAGCTTCCCATTCTTCAACATTGCGCAGCGCGGCGTTCTGGGCACTGATGTCTTGCCCCAATGCTGCGATGGGCCTGGTTTGCCAATCGAGCTGGTGCAAGGCGGCCAGGGCGTCGATGAACTCGGTGCCCAGGCTGCGCCGATAGCCTTCTTCCAGCGGCGGCGCGCTGGGCGAGACCCAGGGCACCACGGCCGCACCCGCCACCTTTTCGCAAAACATGAACGGCGCGCCGAGGAGGGATTCGTCTTCGCTGCTCCAGTAAGCCTTGGGCACGGGCACGGCGCTGCCCACCAGAGACTGCATGGCCAGCACCTGCGGCGCGGCCTGGTAGGGGGCGAACAAGCCGGCGTCGGAGCCGATGCGCAGAATCAGTTCTTGTTCAGCGCCCGGCGCGGGTAGGCCGCGCACCGTCATGCCATACGTTAGCCACGAAAAACCCACCGGAAAGCGCTTGAGCGCGCTCACCTGCACGGCATGGCCCACTTGCTGGGCCAGGTAGCTTTCGATGCGCCGGGCCAGTGCCGCATCGCTGGTGCCAATGTTCATGGCTGGCGCCGCAACAACTCAGGCAACACCGAGCGGTGAAAGCCGCTGAACGGCGGCGTGCTGCGCCCGGCTTCGAGCTTCCAGTAGCTGGGCCGATTGTTCGGCGTGCCGCCATCGACACGCACGCACGAGCCCGTGATGTAGGCCGCTGCGGGCGAGAGCAGGTAGACGATGGCCGATGAGATTTCAGCCTCGGTGCCATAGCGTTGCAACGGCACGGTGGGCGGAAATTCCAGGATCTTGGCCTGAGCTTCCGGCGTGTAATGGTCAAAGCCGCTGGAGGCGATGCCGCTGGGCGCCACGCAGTTCACGCGCACGCCCGAGCAGGCCCATTCGCAGGCCGCGGTTTCAGTCAGCGTGAGCATGCCGCCGCGCGCCGCGCCTGAATGCGCAAAGTCGGGCCAGCCGTTCCAGATGTCGGCAATCACGTTGACGATGGCACCGCCATGCGCCTGCATGCAGCGGTTATAGACCTCGCACATGAAGATGAAGCCGCCCGTGAGGTTGCTGCGTACCACGGCTTCGAAGCCCTTGGTGGAGATGGTCTTCATCGCCGCGCGGTACTGGCCACCGGCGTTGTTCACCAGGCCGTCGATGCGCCCGCGCTGCGCGAGCACGGCTTCAGTGATGGCAATGACCGCGGCTTCATCACGAATGTCACCCGGGTGCACGCTGGCGCTGCCACCATCTTCGGCGATCTCGGCCGCCACCGTGGCCAGTTTCTCTGGCGTGCGGCCCACCAGGGCCACATGCGCGCCCAGGGCCGTGAGTTCATGCGCCACGCAGCGACCCATGCCGCTGCCGCCACCGGTGACGATATGGGTTTGGCCCTTGAACAGATCGGCGCGGAAGACGGATTGGTAGGGCATGTTGAACGGCCTCGAAATCAATACTGCACCGCGACCCGGCCGATGCGTTCGCGCGCGATGATGAGTTTCATCACCTGCGCCGTGCCGTCGCCGATTTCCAGGCCCATCACGTCGCGCAGGCGCTGCTGGTGGGCCAGGTCTTTGCTCCAGCCGTAATGGCCGAAGGTGAGCAGGCACTGGTGGATCACGTCGAACGCATTACGCGGGCCCATCCACTTGCACATGGCCGCTTCGGCGGTGTGGGGCAGGCCGGCGTCGCGCAGCGCCAGGGTGTGGTAACAGAGTTGGCGCACCGCGGCGATTTGCGACTCACCTTCAGCCAGCGGAAAACTCACGCCCTGGAACTGGCCAATCGGCTTGCCAAACGCCTCGCGTTCCTTGCTGTAGGCCCAGGCTTCATCGAGCGAGGCTTGCGCCGCGCCCACGCATTGCAGGCCGATCAGCGCCCGGCTGTAGTCAAAGCCCTGCATCACCTGCGTGAAGCCCTTGCCTTCGTCGCCCAGGCGGTGGCTCACCGGCACGCGTACATCGTCGAAGAACACCGAGCCGCGGCCGATGATGGCACTGCCCACGTCGTCGAAGTGCGTTCTGGAAATGCCCGGGTTGAGCCCATCCTTGCCCTCGTAGGGAATGAAGAACGCGCTCACGCCCTTGGCGCCTTGCTCAGGCGTGCCGGTGCGCGCGAAGACGAGGTAGGCGTCGGCCCGGTCAGCAAACGTGATGGAGGTCTTTTCGCCGTTGAGGATGTAGTCGCTGCTGTCTTTGCGCGCACGCAGTTGCAGGTTAGAGGCGTCAGAGCCGCCGCGCGGCTCGGTCAGGCAGATGGCCACCACGGCGTCGCCGCGGGTCATGCGCGGCACCCATTCGCTGCGCACTTCGGGCGAAGCGTGGCGCATGAGGATGGCGCCGTTGAGCGAGATGCCCACCGGCACGGCGCTGATGTTGAAGTCGCCATAAGCCAGCGCTTCGGCCACCAACCCGGTGGTGACGGAATCGACCCCCATGCCGCCAAACGCTTCGGGCAGGTCCATGCCCATGAAACCGAGCTGGCCCATTTCGGCCAGCAGCGCGCGGTCCAGCGTGCCGGTGCGTTCGCGCCTTTGGTATTCGGGCAGCAGCCGCTCGCGCGCAAAGCGGCGCGCGGCTTGTTGCAGGGCTGCTTGCTCGTCGCTCAAGACCATGGAGTCACTCCGACTGGGGTGCGATGTCGGCCCGCAGAGTTGGGCCACCTGGCATCAGCAAATATTACACTAGCGCACGATCTGGGTGACACCCGGGTCTAGCCCGGGTCTAGCCCGGGTCGAGCCCGGGTCGTGCACGAACCACGCCCGCATAATTTCCACCACCATGCCTAACCCAGCCGTGCGCCGCTCCAAACCCCGCCTGCCGCGCGGCGAGCGCGTTGCCAAGATGCTGGACGTGACACGCGCCATGTTGGCCGAACACGCGCTTCAGGCGCGCCGCGAACCGAAGGCGTCGTAGGCGTATTTGGCCCACCAGCAAGCGCTGGATCTGGTTCGTGCCTTCCCAGATCTGGCACACCTTGGCGTCGCGCATCATGCGTTCCACCGCGAAGTCTTTGGTGTAGCCGTAGCCGCCATGCAGTTGCACCGCGTCGGTGGTGACTTTCATGGCCACGTCCGAACACAGTGTCTTGGCCATCGCTGCATAGCCACGGGCCTTTTCATTTGAAAGCGCGACACCTTGGTGCCGAACTGGTCGCGCCCTTCGGTGTAGGCCAGCGCTTCGTCGAGCGCGCCTTGCGCCAGGCCCAAGGCCTGCGCGGCCACCCAGGGGCGGGTGATGCTCAGCACCTTCATCATCAGCTCGTGCCCCTTGGCCGGGTCGCCCACCACGCGGTGTGCGGGCACGACGCAATCATCAAAGTGCAGGTCGGCCAGCGGGCTGCCGCGCATGCCCATCTTGCGTTCATGCCGGCCGATGGAAAAGCCGGGGTCGCTGCGATGCACCATGAACACACCAAAACTGCTTTCACCGCTGCGCGCCAACACCGCGTACCAGTCTGACCAGCCCACGTTGCTGATGAAACGCTTGTGGCCATTGAGCCGCCAGCAGCCGTTTGCTCGGCCTTGGTGCGGATGCTGCGCAGGTCAGACCCGCCCTGCGGCTCGGTGAGGCAAAAGCTGGCGCCGCACTTTCCGGCCGAGGCGGTGCATGCCGCCGACGCGCTGCCGGTGATGTTGCAAGAAGACGAAGCCCCCATCACCGTGGGCCATGCCTCGACCTACCCGTTCTTCTGCGGCTACACGCGCAGCGTGGTCGACCAAGCGGCCAAGGGTGACTTGGCCTGGCTCGACGCCATCATGTTCGGTGACCACTGCGTGCAGGTGTTAAGCGCGGCCGACATGATGCGCATGCGCATGCCCGACACGCCGGTGCACTTCCACCAGCTCATTCCTTCGCTGCGCGCCGCCTGGAGCGAAGACAACGCGCTGCGCATCTTGCGCCGCTTGTTGGAAGGCCTGGAAGAGACGCTCGGCGTGGTGGTGCAGGAAAGCGCGCTGCACGACAGCATCGCCCTGTTCAACGAAAACCGCGTGCTCATTCGCGGCCTGTACGAACAGCGCCGCACGGGGCGCAGCGTGCTTGGTGCCAGCGACATGCAGCACATCATCAAGTCAAGCATGGTGATGGACAAGGCCGAGCACAACGCGCTGTTGCACCAGTTGCTGGCTGCCATGCCCGCTGCCTCGGCAAGAAGCGGCACTAACGTTCCGATTTACCTGTCAGATCACCTGTGCCAGGCACCCAAGCTCGATGTGCTGAGGATGATCGAAGACTGCGGTGTGGACGTGATCGACGACGACCTGTATCACGGCTACCGCTATGTGAGCACCGATGTCGATGTGGGCGGCGACCCGCTGCGCGCGCTGGCGCGCTGGTGCATCGGCCGCAACTGGGGCGCGCCCTGCCCGACGCGCATCGACACCAAGGCCGATTGGGACGGCTGGCTGCTCAAGGCGGTGAACGCCTGCGGCGCGCGCGGCATGATCGTGCTGATGGCCAAGTTCTGCGAGCCGCACTACTTCTACTACCCGCGCATCAAGGCCACGTTCGCGCAGGCCAGCGTGCCCGAGTTGCTGCTCGAAACCGAACATGAAATCGTGGCGGCGGGCAACCTGCGCACGCGCGTGGAATCGTTCGTGGAGATGATCAAACGTCTTCCTGCCGAAGTCCCCGCCACGCCCGCCGCCACCACCCCTGTTGCCGCTTGAACCAAAGAGAGCCCGCCATGGAAACCCACATCATCACCGGCCCCACCAGCCTGAAGCCGGCTGTTCCCAAGCCGGAAAGCACGGCCCCCGTGAAGCGCGCCAACCGCCTGGCCGCGACCAAGCTGAACAACAAGATGGTCACCGCCTACTGGGAAGACCTGTTCACCGCCAAAGAGCAGGGCAAGCTGGTCTGCTGGTACGAGGGCGTGGCCATCACCCCAATTTTGCAAGCGGCAGATTGAAGTGGTGCCACGGCGAAGCCGCCGCCGCGCTGCTGGCCGCGCGCAACGAAGAAGGCCCGGCGCAAAAGGCCGCTGAAGAGGCCGTCGTCGCCAGCGCCGTGTCTTCAAAAGGCGCCGTCAGCGACGAAGGGGTGAAATCAGCGCTGGCGGCGGCGTTCCAGGAAGCCGGCATCAGCCAGAAAGACATCGCGCGCTGCGTGGCCACCGGCTATGGCCGGCGAATGCTTGATATCGCTGACCGCACCATCACCGAAATCCCCTGCCACGCCCGCGGCGCCGTGGCCCTGGTGCCCGAGGCGCGCTTGGTGATCGACATTGGCGGGCAAGACAGCAAGGTCATTGCGGTCGATGAAACGGGTTTGGTCACGCAGTTCGCCATGAACGACCGCTGCGCCGCCGGCACCGGCAAATTCCTGGAAGTGCTGGCCCGCGCGGTGAACATCGACATCAACGACATGGGCGCCGCCGCGCTGGCCGCAGAGGGCTCGGTGAAGATCACCAGCATGTGCGCCACCTTCGCCGAAACCGAAGTCATTGGCCTGCTGGCCGAAGGCACGGCCAAGCCGGTGGTGCTGGATGGGGTGCATGCGGCCGTGGCCAGCCGCATCGTCGGGTTGGTGAGCCGCGTGGGGCAGCGCATGCCCATCGTCATGACGGGTGGCGTGGCGCAGAACATTGCCGCGGTGAAACACAATGAACGCGCGTAGTGGCCGGGCGCGCGCGGTGAAAACCTGCTCGACGGCGGCGCGCCGTTTTACGATGTGTACGCCTGCGCCGATGGCTTGTTTGTGAGCGTGGCGCCGGTGGAGCGGCGCTTCTATGACGAGCTGCTTGAGCGCATCGGCCTGAAGGCGGATGCCACGCTGCCCAAACAAAACGATGCCCACCACTGGCCGCAACTGCGCGAACGCTTGGCCGCAGTATTCGCCAGCAAAACGCGCGCCGAATGGTGCAGCCTGCTCGAAGGCAGCGACGCCTGCTTTGCGCCGGTACTCAGCCTGGACGAAGCCGCGCAACACCCGCACAACGTGACGCGAGGCGCCACCACCCGGCCCGGCGGCGTGTTGCAGCCACAACCGGCGCCGCGCTTTGGCCGCACACCTTCAACGCTGCGGCATGGAGCACCCAAAGCGGGGGCAGACACGCCAGCCGTGCTGGCCGATTGGGGCTTCAGCGAAGCCGAAGCTGCCGCCCTGGCGGCAGCGGGTGCGGTGGCGGTGCCAGCGGGAGCTTCAGTCCCCACTGGGTCGAGCAACCCCGGCGCGCCAAGCGGCCAGGCCCGCGCCTGAATCGGCCACCGCCCGCAGCCAGTTTGGTGGCGCAAAGCGCGGCCCGTGTTCGCGCGCCAGCTTGTCGCACAGCGCCACGCCTGCGGCCAGGCCAGAGTCTTCGGCCCAGCGCAGCAGGCCACCGCTGGCCGCCGGGAAGCCCAGGCCGAGCAGCGAAGCGGTGTCGGCGTCGTCGGCCGAAGCGACGCCGCCTTCTTCCAGGCAGCGCAGGGCCTCCAGCACTTCGGCCCAGCGCAGGCGCTGGCCGATGTGACTGGGGTGCGGCGGCGTGCCCTGTGCAGGGAAGTGTCTGGGCAGCCCGGGCCAGGGTTGGCGCGTGCCATCAGATGCGGCTTCGTAGAAGCCACCGCCATCACGCCGGCCGGCGCGGCCCTGTTGCACCAGCACCTGCAAGACGGGCTGCGCCAGCGGGCGGCAAAAGCGTTCGGGCAGGTCATCAGCGCGCGCCTGATCGGCTTGTTGCAGGTTCAGGCGCAAGCCAATGTCGTCCAGCAAGGCCAGCGGGCCGATGGCGCGGCCCAGCGCCAAGGCGGCGGCGTCGATGCTGGCCGCCGCCACGCCTTCGCCCACCATGGCCACCGCTTCATCCAAATAGGCGGCAAAGACGCGTGAGGTGAAGAAGCCCGGGCCGTCACGCACCACGATGGGCTGCTGGCCAAGCTGGCGCACCCAGTGCAAGACCTGCTGCAAGCTGGCCGGCGAGATGGCCGGGCCACGCACCACTTCGACCAGGCGCATGCGCTCGACCGGCGAAAAGAAATGCAGGCCCAGGAAGCGCTCGGGCGCGGGCAGCGCCTGCGCCAACCCGGCTATCGGCAAGCCCGAGGTGTTGCTGGCCAGCACACCGTGGGCCGGCAGGGCGGCGAGCATCGGCGCCAACACCCGCCGCTTCAACGCCCGGTCTTCGGGCACCGCTTCGATGGCCAACTCGCAGTTCGCCAATGCGGCCAAGCTGCCTTGCGGCAGCACGCGCGCGCCTTGCGCTGCGGCCTCATCGGCCGCCAACCGGCCGCGCGCCACATCACGCTGCAAGGCGGCCAACAAACGCTGATGGCCGGCCTGGGCATGGGCCAGGTCGCGGCCGAGCAAGGCCACCGGCACGCCAACACGCGCCGCCAGCCGAGCCAGCCCCAAACCCATCAGGCCCGGGCCCATGACCGCCAGCCCTTGCAAGGGCCTCAGGCTCACCCCGCCGCCCGCGCCAACTGCAAGCCGCGCGTGGCGTAGGCGAGCGCCAGCTTGCGGCCGATGCGCGACGCATCGGGCAAGAAGCCGTTGCCGGCCTCGCCGCGCGCCGCCACGCCGGTGGAGCCCACCGCGCCACGGAACATGGCAAAGGCCTGGTGGAAGGGGCTCATGCGCTCTTGCGCGCCGGCCAGGGAATAGTAACGTTCGAGGTAATTTGCCTCTTCTGGAATACCCAGATCAGCCAGCGGCAAGCCCAGCAAGCCGCCGTTTTCATCGCTCGCCATGCGCCAGGCCTGCACGTTGAAGGCCAGGTCGACCAAGGGGTGGCCCAAGGTGGAGAGCTCCCAATCGAGCACGCTGACGACGCGCGGCTCGGTTTGGTGGAACATCATGTTGCCGATGCGAAAGTCGCCGTGGCACAGGGTGATCAACTCACTTTGCGGCACGCGCTCACGCAGCCAGGCCACCAGCGCGTCGAGCGCCGGGTTGTCATCGTCACCGCGCCGGTACAGCGCCCACTGCTCCGAAAAGCGCTTGAGCTGGCGCGCGAAATAGTTGCCCGGCCGACCATAGTCGGCCAGGCCCAGGGCAGCAAAGTCCAGGCGGTGAATGGCGGCCAGTGTGGCCACCATGGCGTAGAACAACTCGGTGCGCTCAGCCGCACTCACGCCAGGCGTGGCGTAGTCCTGGAAGACGCGGCCTTGCAGCCACTGCATCAAATAAAACGGCGTACCCAGCACCTGCTCGTCAGCACAGTAGTGCAGAGGTTGCGGCACGGGCACGGCCGTGCCTTGCAGGGCGGTGAGCACGCGGTATTCACGGTCGATGGCGTGGGCCGAGGGCATCACCACTCCTGCCGGCTTCTTGCGCAACACCGCGCGCCAGGCGCCGCGTTGCACGAAGTAGGTGGGGTTGGACATGCCGCCTTCGGTGCGCCGCACGTGCACCGGCTCGGCCGCGTTGCCGAGCAGGCCACGCAAGAAATCGGCCAAGCGCGAAACATCGAAGTCGATGTCGCGGCGGGCAGCCGTATCAATCATGTCGAACGTTAGGCCGCGGCCAGCCCGGAAGTGGCCTTCTTGCCGCTGAAGCCGAACAGGTATTGCGCCACGCGGCGAATCTGCACTTCTTCCGTGCCTTCGGTGATGCGGTAGCGGCGGTGGTGGCGGTAGATGTGCTCGAACGGCAAAGCGCGGCTGTAGCCCATGCCGCCGTGCACCTGCATCGCGCGGTCAGCCGCTTCGCACACCAGGCGGTTGGCGCGGAAGTTGCAAATCGAGACCATGTCGCTGATCTCCAGCGGGTTTTGCCGGTCCATCTGCCAGGCTGTTTTGAAGATGAAGTTGCGCACCATTTCGCATTCGGCGTACAGCTCGACCAATGGAAATTGAATCGCCTGCTTCTTGGCCAGGGGCTCGCCAAAGGCCACGCGCTGGCGCGCGTACTTCACCGCCTCTTGGATGCAATAGCGCGCCGCCCCAACACTGGCCGCGGCCTGGCGCACGCGGTTCTCGTGCACGAAGCGCTGCGCACACACCAGGCCTTCGCCTTCCTTGTGCAGGATGGCGCTGTCCGGCACGCGCACATCCTTCAGTTCGGTTTCGGCATGGTCACTGGGCATGTTGAAAGTCCAGTGGTTGTACAAAACCTTGTGGCCCGGCGTGGCCGTGGGCACGATGAAGGCGGTGATGCCCTTGGCCGCACCCGGCTGGCCCGAGGTGCGCGCGAACACCAGGTTGCCATGCGCCCGCGCGACCTGGCTGTTCCAGCGTTTCATGCCGTTGATGATCCAGTCACCTGTTCCGTCTGTCGTGCGCACGCCCACGGTGTCCATCCAGGTGGCGTCGCTGCCGTGGCCGGGCTCGGTGAGGCCGAAGCTCAAGTGCATCTTGCCGCTGATGATCCCTTCGATGTAACGTTTCTGATCAGCCGTGCCGTAGTCGGCAATCACGGGCACGATGGGGAAGTTGCCGACGATGGAGCTTTCGTCTTGCAGGTCGTTGTGCAGGCCCAGGCCCTTGGCCGCCAAGTGCTCGCGGATCACGGTGACCATCAGATTCGATGCCGCGCCACCGCCACAGCTCTTGGGCAGCCCTAGGCGCAGGTGGCCCGCAGCGTCTGCCCGGCGCTCCATTTCCATGATCAGCGCACGCCACTCGTCGCACGGCCGGCCGTCGTCTTCCCAATCGGTGCGGGCGTACTCGCGCCGGTGGTCGAAGAACTTCATGTTCTGCGCTTGCAGTGGCTTGATTTCGGCTTCGATGAAGGTGTCAAGCTCAGCGAGCTTGGCGGTGATTTCGGCGGGCAGGGTGAAGTCCATCATCAATCCCCTCAAAGTTTCGTCATCCTGCAACTGCCGTCCGGCGGCGGGTTGGCTTGTGATGCCGGCAGCGTGAACACCACCGTGTTGCGCATCTTGCCGCCTTGTTCAGCCACCACGCCGAAGTAGTTGGGCAGGATCATCTGGTTGTCTTCAGTGCGAATGGTGACCTCGCCGAACACCGTGTCGAAACTGCCGCCGCGCAGCGTGCGCGCGATGTCAGCCGGCTTCACGCTCTTGGCGCGTTCAACGGCCTGGATGATGGCCTGCATGCCGACATAGTTTTCGCCTTCCAGGTCGGTCGGGTCGTCGCCGTTGTGGGCCTTGCGCCAGGCTTCGACGAAGCGCTTGTTCTGCGGTGTGTCGATGCTCGGGCTGTAGTTCATGTTGCCCCAGATGCCCTTGGCCGCGGCACCCACGGCGCGCAGGTTCGAGTCGAGGTTGATGCTGACGCCGGCGACGAGCATGCCGTCCAACAGACCGAACTGCTTGGCCTGGTTGAGGAAGTTGATCGAGTCGCGGCCCGAGAGTGCCACGAAAACTGCTTCGGGTGCGGCGGCCTTGATCTGCTGGATGAACGGCGCGAAGTCATTGGCGCCGAAGGCCGAGTAGTTTTCGGTGAGCACCGTGCGTCCGCCCGCGACGGCCGCCTCTTTGAAGCTCTTGCCGATCTCGCGGCCCCAGGCCACATCAGCCGCCAAGATAGCCCACTTGGCTTCCTTGCGCGTGGCCAGCCAGGGCTTGATGACGGCCAGGTCTTGCGCGTCGCCCTGGTTCGCACGGAACAGGCGGTTAGAACACGAGTCACCCGTGATCTTGCTGTTCTTGGCGAAGGTGGAGACCATCACCGCGTCCCAGCGTTCGAGCATGGGCGCGATGGCCAGAATTTCGCCGGAAGAGATGGTGCCGATGAGCACGTTGAAGCCGTCGAGCGCCAGCTTTTCAGCCTGCTTTCGCGCCACGTCGGGTTTGACTTCGCTGTCGAGGTAGCGCACTTCGATCTTGCGCCCGCCGTCGATGCCGCCGCGGGCGTGCGCTTCGGCGATGGCGAATTCGATTGAACGCTTGACCTCGCCATGTAGCACCGCGTAGGGCCCTGAGATGGCCGTGGCCACGCCGATGCGCAGCGGCTCCTTGCCTTGTGCGAAAGCGGCGCTGCCAGTCAGGCCGGTGGCCGCAACCAAGGCCGCTGTGGCCAACTTGCGGGTGAAGGTGAGTGTCTTTGTCATCATCAATCTCCGGTGAAGGGAGTGGGGAAAATCAAACTGCGACGTGCTTCTTGAGGCTTTCCATTGATAGCCCCGCCAGTTCGCCTTCTTCAACCACGGCGCCTTTGGAAAGCACGTGATACCGGCTGGCCACACGCCGTACCAGCCCGTAGTTCTGTTCGATCAGCAGCAGGCTGGTGCCGGCCTTGAACAAGCGTTGCAGCACCGCGGCGAGTTCATCCACGATCACCGGTGCCAGGCCTTCGCTGGGTTCATCAAGAATCAAGAGCACCGGGTTGGCCATCAGCGCGCGGCCGATGGCCAGCATTTGCTGCTGCCCGCCAGAAAGCGCCGTGCCGGGCGTGTCAGCCCGCTCGTTCAGGATGGGGAACAGCTCGCACACGCGCTCGAAATTCCAGTGCCCCGCGCGCCGCGTGGCCGCGCCGAGCAGCAGGTTTTCGCGCACGCTCAGGTTGGGGATGATGGCGCGGCCCTGCTGCACCACCGAGATGCCGGCACGCGCGGCGGCGTAG
Source organism: Burkholderiales bacterium (assembly GCA_031381955.1). GTDB lineage: Bacteria > Pseudomonadota > Gammaproteobacteria > Burkholderiales > Burkholderiaceae_C > Rubrivivax. The sequence goes on along the minus strand of JANMYI010000202.1, from coordinate 1,880 downwards.
TGGGGCATGGGCTCAACGCCCTTTCCGTTGAACAGCACCCGGCCGCCCTGAAGCGCCGCAATGCCGAGCAAGGTGTTGACGATGGTGGTCTTGCCCACGCCATTGCGGCCCAGGATGGCCACGCTTTCATTCGCGTGAATGGCCAGGTTGATGCCGTGCAGCACCTTGGCGCCTGCATAGCCGGCGTGAACGTTCTCGAACGTTAACAGCGCACTCATTGGAGCACCTTCAGGCTGCGCCTTCCGGAATTCGCTCTCGGGTGGCCCGGCGAGCTCATGCGGAACTTCCGAGGTACGCCGTCACCACCTCGGGCATGGCGCGCACTTCGTCGGGCGTGCCTTCGGCCAGCACCTTGCCCAGGTGCAGCACGGTGATGCGGTCACAAATGGAGAACACCACCTCCATGTCGTGCTCCACCAGCAGCACGGTGACGTTCCAGCGCGAGACCAGGTCTTTCAAGTGCTCGGCCAGGGCCAGCGATTCGCTCATTGACAAGCCCGCTGCCGGCTCATCAAGCAGCAGCAGTTTCGGGCGACCAATCAGCGTTAAAGCCAGGTCGAGGCGGCGCTGGTCGCCGTAGGAAATATCGGCGGCCACCTGGTGCGCCAGGGGGGTGAGGCCCATCTCGGCCATCACTTCATCGACGTTCGGCACTTCGGCCTGGTGCGCGGCGCACTCAAGCTGCTCCAGCACGCTCAAGCCCGGGAAAATGTTGGTGCGCTGGAATGAACGCGCCAGGCCGGCGGCGCGGCGCTGCTGCACGCTGAGCTGGCTGATGTCGGCGCCATGGAAACTGACCTTGCCGCTGCGTTGCGCGTTGCGGCCTGACAGCACGTCCATCAGCGTTGACTTACCCGCACCGTTAGGACCAATGAGCCCGCGAATTTCACCCAGCGGCACGGCAATGTCGACTTCATTCAGCGCGAAGAAGCCGCCATAGCGGCGGGTAAGCTTTTCGCCCTGGATCGCGTACACGCTATTCACCCTTCACGGCGCGAAAACGCTCAAGCTGCTGCGCCAGCGCGCCGCCCAGGCCCAGGGGCAGCAGCAGCGTCACGGCGATCAGCGTCAGGCCGATGAGTGCAGGCCAGTGCTCGGTGAGGTTGCCGGCCACGTCTTTGAGGAAGAAGAAGACGATGGCGCCGAACGCCGGCCCCCACAACAAGCGCGGCCCGCCGATGATGACCATGATCAACGCCGAGCCCGACAAGCTCCAGTGCAGCACATCGGGCGAGGCGAAGGCGTTGTACACGGCAAACAGCACGCCGGCCAAGGCGGCGATGAACGCGGAAAGAGCCAGCACCGCCGCGCGCGGCACGCGGGTGCGGTAGCCGATGAAGCGGGCGCGCTCTTCGTTTTCACGAATCAGCGCCACGGTGCGGCCGGCGCGGCTGCTGCCGAACAGTGACAGCGCCAATGTGAGCAACACCAGCACCACCCAGCAGATCATGAACATCGACTGCGGGCGCTGGAACACGTTCACATCCAGCCCAAAGAGTTGCGCCGGCAGCTTGATCGCCATGCCGTCTTCGCCGCCCGTCACCTCGCGCGCCTTCATGGCAAATTCATGCGCGGCCTGGCCCACGGCGAGGGTGAGCATGGAAAACGCGATGCCGGGAATGCCCACGATGCCCAGGCCCAGCAAAAAGGCCAGCAACGTGGGCAGGGCCAACGCCACGATGATGGCCAGTTCAGCCGGCATCCAGCCCTGGTTCAAACTCAAGGCCACGACGTAAACCGCCAGGCCGTAGAACGCCGCATGGCCGAAGCTGACCACGCCGTTCAGGCGCAGCAGCGTGCCCACCGCCATGGCCAACACGCCGCTGATCGCCGCCTGCGCCAACAGCGTCATCAACAACACCGAGCCAACGGCGCGCGGC
>JANMYI010000165.1:0-9493 GCA_031381955.1 Burkholderiales bacterium | reverse complement strand
CCGCGGAGTGGGTTGGCCCCTATGACGATGAGAAGCTTGGTTTTCACAAGATCGCCCAGTACTACGCTTACCCCGGCTATTGGGAAGGCGGGCCACAGCTGGACCTGCACGTCAGCATCAAGGCATACGACGCGCTGTCGCCGGAGTACAAGGCGGTCATCGAGTCGGCCGCGGCGTTTGCACACCTGGACATGCAGGCCAAGTACGACGCGCGCAACTCTGCCGCTCTCAAGCGGTTGGTGGCAGGCGGCACCAAGCTGTTCCGTTTCCCGAAAGACCTGATGGACGCCGCGTTCAAGGAGTCGCAGGCGCTGTACAGCGAGCTGTCTGCCAGCAACCCGAACTGGAAGAAGGTCTATGACGACTTCTCTGTGTTCCGCCGCGATGTGAACCTTTGGTTCCGCTTCACGGAGGCCGGGTTCGACGACTACATGCAAAGCGCCAAGCTGTAAGTCTGCTGGCTTCAAAAAAAGGCCGCTGCAATTTGCAGCGGCCTTTTTCGTTGATCGGTGCTATCGGGCGCAGACCGCCCGCGCTTGGCAGCGGTGCTTGGGGCGCTACTTCTTGCCTTTGTCCTGTTCCACCGCCCGCCTGACAGCTTCCATCGGGTCTTCTTCGGCGGCTTGCGGTGGCGAGGGCGCCGCCGCGCCCGATGCGCCGGGTGCCACCAGATCAGGCAGTTTCTTGGTGCGCCCGCCTCCCATTTGTTCGATTGCATCGCCTGCCTTGTTCAGGTCGAGCACCTTTTCCTTATCGAGGAACACGGTCACGGTTTGCGGGAAGAAGATGACGATGGCCACCAGCACCAGCTGAATCACGATGAACGGTATGGCACCCATGTAGATGTCGGACGACTCCACCTTTTTGGGCAGCGAGCCATTCTTGAACAAGGTGTCGGCGATACCGCGCAAGTAAAACAAGGCGAAACCGAACGGCGGGTGCATGAAGCTGGTTTGCATGTTCACGCAAATCATCACACCGAACCAGATCATGTCGATGCCGAGTTTGTCGGCCACCGGCGCGAGGAACGGGATGATGATGAAGGCGATCTCGAAAAAGTCGAGAAAGAACGCCAGGAAGAAGATGAAGATGTTGACGGCGATCAGAAAGCCCAATTGCCCGCCAGGCAGCCCGGCCAGCATGTGTTCGATCCACTTGCCGCCATCAACGCCCTGGAAGACGAGCGAAAACACGCGCGAGCCAATCAGAATGAACACCACCATGGCGGTGATGCGCATGGTGCTGACCAAGGCCTGCTTGATTAAATCAACCGTTAGGCGCTTGTGCATGGCCGCCAGGATGAAGGCACCCACCGCGCCCATGGCGCCCGCCTCAGTGGGCGTGGCGATGGCCGTGTTCAACCCGGGCAAGCCGCCCATGCTGCCCAGCACCGTGAAGATCAGCAGCGCCGAAGGCACGATGCCGCGCAGACACTTCTTCCACAGCGCCCAGCCATTGAGCGTGCGGCCTTCCTTGGGCACACCTGGCACATAGCTGGGGCGCATGCGCGACAAAATGAAGGTGTACAGCGCGAACAGCAGCACTTGAATGATCGCGGGACCCCAGGCGCCCTTGTACATGTCGCCCACCGGCTTGCCCAACTGGTCAGCCAGCACGATGAGCACCAGCGAAGGCGGCACTAATTGCGTGATGGTGCCCGAGGCCGCCAACACGCCGGTGGCATAGCGCATGTTGTAGCCCCAGCGCATCATCACCGGCAGCGAAATCATGGCCATCGCGATCACCTGGCCGGCCACGGTGCCGGTGATGGCGCCCAGGATGAAGCCAACGATGATCACCGAATAGCCCAGGCCGCCGCGCACCGGGCCGAACAACTGGCCCATGGAATCGAGCATGTCCTCGGCCAGGCCGCAGCGTTCGAGGATGGTGCCCATCAAGGTGAAGAAGGGAATCGCCAACAGCAGTTCGTTTGACAGGATGCCGAACACATTGAGCGGCAGGTTGCCCATGAACTCGGCCGGGAACCAACCCTTGTGCACGGCATAAAACCCACAACCCAGGCCCAGCGCCGTCAACGAGAACGAGACCGGAAACCCGATGAGCAGCACAAATATGAGGCCCGCGAACATCAGCGGGGCGAAGGTCTCCATGGTCATGAAAAAACCTCCGTCCTTCGGACTGCGGTGCGAGCCCCTTCGGGCTGAGGCCAGAGGCCTGTGGACGATGGCGGCCGGGCGAGGCTCATTGCAGTGGCCTTTCGTAATGGAAGTCGGCTTCGTACTTGTGCGCCAGCCAGGCCACGCGCTTGATGGCTTCAGACAGGCCTTGCAGGAACAGCATGGCAAAGCCCAAAGGCAGTGTCAGCATCGCCGGCCAGCGGATCAAGCCGCCCGCATTGCTGGACATTTCACCGCTGCCATACATCTTGACGAACAGCGGCAAGGCGAAATAGATCATCACCGCCATCGAAGGCAACACGAAGAACAAGAAGCCCATCAGGTCAATCAGCGCCTGGGTGCGGCCAGAGTAGCGGCCGTAGATGACATCAACCCTAACGTGTTCATTCACCCGCAGCACCTGTGATGCACCCAGCATCACGCAGGCGGCGAACAGGTACCACTGGATTTCGAGATAGGCGTTGCTGCTGTAGTCGAATCCATAGCGCACCACGGCATTGGCTGCGCTGATGAAGCACGAGGCGATCACGGCCCATTTGGCCAGGTCGCCAAATCGGTCGTTCAGCCGGTCAATGGCATGAGCCACTGCAATCAGGGCGTTCATACAGGCTCCAGGTTCAGCTCTCCGGGTGGTGCTGCAAGGAGCAGGATCACCGCGGTGCTGCAATGACATGTCGTCTGGCGCCTCAGAGTGGCACCGAAGTCTTGGAATGTAGGGGCGAAGGCACGCCGTTTCGGCGAATTCCAGAGCGTTTCAGGGAAAGACCTGAGCGCACGGCGCCTGGTCTGTCAGTTCGCGGCCAATCAGCCGGCTTGCGCGGCCATGTACAAGCGCGTGCTGCGCGCGCCACTGCGGCAAAACGCCAGCAGCGGGCGCGGCAATTCGGCCAGCAGCGCCGCAAACGCAGCAATCTGCTCGGGCGACTGGTAGCCACCATCGACCGGGAGGAACCGATATTCGAGCCCCGCCGCGCGGGCCGCGGCCTCGATGCTGGCGTTGGTTGGCTGGTCGGGCCCGTGTTCGAAGTCAGGCCGGTTGTTGACAACGCTGCGAAAGCCCATCGCGGCCACTTCGGCCATCGCCTCTGGCTTGAGCTGCGCGGCCACGCAAATGTCGGCGGCCACCGCGCGTATCGGCAAGGGAGATGTCATGGCTTTGCCCTCACTTTGCGAGCGCAGCTTTCACCGCCGCAGAAATCGAAGCCATGTCCGCCTGGCTGGCCAACTCGGCCTTGGCTGCGGCCATGACCTTGCCCATGTCGCCCGCACCGCTTGCGCCGAGCCGGGCGACCAAAGCGGCCACGGCGGCCTGCACCTCGGCTGCGCCCAGGCGCACCGGCAAGTAGATTTGCAGCAATTCAAGCTCGGCGCTTTCCTTGGCCACCAGATCGTCACGGCCACCTGCCTGAAAAGCGACGATTGAATCTTTGCGCTGCTTGATGAGTTTGTCGACGATGGCCACCACGGCGGCGTCGTCCAGCGTGATGCGCTCGTCAACCTCGCGCTGCTTCACAGCGGCCAGCAGCATGCGAATGGTCAACAGCCGCTCGGGCTGTTTGGCCCGCATGGCGGCCTTCATGTCTTCGGTGATGCGGTCTTTCAGGCTCATCGCAACAACTCCCTGGAAAGTGAAAACGCCCGCTGCGGAAACCCGCACGGGCGTTCGTTCAAGCACGGCGCTGGGAAATCAGTACAGCTTCTTGGGCAGCTGCATGCTGCGCACACGCTTGAAGTGGCGCTTCACCGCCGCAGCCTTCTTGCGCTTGCGCTCGGAGGTGGGCTTCTCATAAAACTCGCGTGCCCGCAGTTCGGTCAGCAGGCCAAGCTTTTCGATGGTGCGCTTGAAACGACGCAGGGCAACGTCGAACGGCTCGTTTTCTTTGACGCGAATCGTGGTCATGGAGCAGGTAGATCCTTCTTGGGGGTGCGCCGGCGGCGCGGCAAACCCTACCGCCAGCAAAGTCCAACATTCTAGCTCGAAATTTTGCCGCTACCTTGCGCTGAAGATGGGCAGACTCCGCGTACGGGATCGCGTGTGCCGCGCCGATGCATGAAGCGGTTTGGTCATGGTGTGAATAAATGCTCAAGTTCGCTGTGCGCTCGTGGTTACCATCACTTGCTTCGCGCGCGCAAGCTCGCACCACACCCACCCAGCGGTGTGACACGCATGCTGCACTCGCCCGCCTGGTGCCACCTCGAGGCGCACGGCAAGCCGGCCCGGTCAGCAGCAACACACCCTGTATAGCGCCAGTGCAACATGGACAGTCAAGAATCTCGATACATGCAGGTGGTGGCCGGTTGCTTGCCGTGTGTGTTGGCGCGCCAGGGCGCGTTGCTGGCCGTCAAGGATGCCGGCAGCGGGCGCTACGAATACGTCAACGCCGGCATGGCCGCCTTCCTGGGGCGTGCAGCAGCTGAGGTGTTGAACAAGACCGATGCCGAGTTGCTCGACCCGGCGTTGGCCACCACGTTGCGGGCCGCAGACCACACGGCGCTGGCCCAGGATGGCGCCCTGGCCAGCGAGCACCGCTTCGAATGGGCGCAGCGCCGGCACGACTATGTCGTGACGCGCATGCTCAGCCAGGCCGACGCCGACGGCCGACGCCACCTGTGCAGCGTTTGGCAGGATCAGTCAGCGGCCCTACAGCGTGAAGCCCAACTCAAGACCGCGCTGGAGCAGCTTGAACAGCAGCAACGCGCCAACGACGCCTTGCGCCGCGAGCTGAAAGACCAGGCGCAGCGCGACGCCACTACCGGCCTGTACAAGCGCTCGCACTTCGACGACCAACTCGTGCGCGAGGTCGACCTGTCAAGCCGCGAGCACCGCGAATTTGCCCTGGTCTTGATCAGCCTGGATCCGTTCAGCGAGAAGCTGGCCGGCTTCGGTGACGCCGGACGCGCGCGGGTGTACGAAGCGATGGGCCGGTTGTTGCGCGGCAACACGCGCGCCATGGACGTGTCGTGCCAACTCGATGAAGGCTTGTTCGTCGTGCTGTTGTCAGGCGTGGGCCTGGCCACGGCGCATTCCCGCATGGAAGGGCTGCGCCGCCAATGCGCCTCGCAGATCGTGGTGCATGAAGGCCAGGAGCTGGCGTTCAGTGTGTCGATGGGCGTGGCAAGTTATCCGCACACGGCCACCTCGCAGCAAGATCTGTTGGTCGCATGCCAGGCGGCGATGGCCGAGGCGCAGCGTCGTGGCGGCAACCGGCTCACCCTGGCGAGCATCAAGTTCGAGCCGAGCTAACGTGATGTTGCGTGTGCGCCTTCACGGCCACGCCCGCCAGGCCTCGCGCAACATGGTGCCGCCCAGCACCAGCAGCAACACCGAAAACACCCGCTTGAGCTGCCTCGTGTCCAGCGCCTGGGCGGCGCGCACGCCCCATGGCGCAGCGGCCATGCTGGCCACGGCCACCATCACCAGGGCGGGCAGGTAAAGGTAGCCCAACGCGCCTGGTATGGACGCAGGCAGGTTGCGCCCGCTGATCAGGTAGCCTGCGGTGTTGGCCAGCGCAATGGGGAAGCCCAGCGCGGCACTGGTGGCCACCACGCGATGCATGGGCACGTTGCACCACAACATGAACGGGCTGGACATGAAGGCGCCACCCGCGCCCACCAGGCCCGAGACCAGGCCAAACAAGCCACCAGCCGCGGCCAGGCCCGCAACACCGGGCACTTCGCGCCCGGGTTTGGGCTTGCGATCCAGCATCATTTGCAGAGCCGAGAACCAGACGAACACGGCGAACGCCAACGCCAGACCCGGGCCCTTGACCCAGGCAAAGATGCCGGCACCGGCGACCAAGCCACCGACAACGATGCCTGGTGCCAGACCGAGCACAAGATCCCAGCGCACATTGCCGCGCCGGTGATGCGCCCGCAAGCTGGAAATGGAGGTGAACAGAATGGTCGCCATGGCCGTGGCGATGGCCATCTTCACGTTCAACCCGGCCGGCACGCCCTGGTCCAGCAAGATGAGTGAAAGGAACGGCACCATCAGCATGCCCCCACCAATTCCCAGCAACCCGGCCAGGAAGCCGGCGCCCAAACCCAGCGCGAGCAATTGCAACGCAACGCCGGGCTCAACCACGGCGTTCAGGCATCGAGCAGCGCCAACACGATCTTCCAATGATCCGGGCTCACCGGCGTCACCGACAAGCGGTTGCCGCGCACGAGCACCTGCATGTCGATCAGCCGGTTTTCGTTGCGCAGTGCTTGCAGTGACAGCAGGCGTGTCTTGCGCATCAAAGTCACGTCAATCTGTAGCCATCGAGGCAGCTCACGCTGCGACTTGGCGTCGAAGTAAGGGCTGCTGGGGTCGAACTGCGTCAAGTCGGGGCAGGCTGGGCCGGCGATGGTGGCCAGGCCCGCAATGCCGGGTTGCGGGCATGACGAGTGATAGAACAACACGCCGTCGCCCACGGCCATGTTGTCGCGCAGGAAGTTACGCGCCTGGTAATTGCGAACGCCCACCCAGGGCAAGGTTTGGTTCGGCGCACGCGCCAGATCATCGATCGAGCATTCGGCCGGCTCGCTCTTCATCAACCAATGGCGCGTCATGGCAGGAGGGGGTAGGGGTGTCCGCTGCAAACCGTGGGCTGCATTCCTGAACCCTAAAAGGCAAGTTCAGGTGGGCGAGGTCAGCCTGGCTTCGGGTTCATCTGACGCGAGACGATCACACCTGCCGGGCGATGTTCCAAGCCCTAGCTCTATGAGCATCGGTTCAAGGAAATTAAAACCCACGCGAATGCAACGGACGAAAGCATTCTAGACCTGGGCACGGGCCGCGCGGGCATCGAAAATCACAACAACTGCCCGTCATCACCGAGCACCGCATCAATGCGCGCCATGACTGCGCTCAGGTCCTGCTCAGTGGTCGATGTGCCTGCGGCTTGCTGCGCCGTGGCCGCGTGCGGGGCGCCTTCAGCCACTTGATAGGCCAGGTTCAGCGCGGCCAACACCGCGATGCGCTCACGCGCCTTGACCTTGCCGGCATCGCGGATGGCGCTCATTTCGCGGTGCACCTGGGCCACGGCTTGGCGCAGCAATGCCTCGCCGCCTTCAGGGCAGCCCAGCATGTAGCTTTGCCCCAGGATGGTGACTTCAATTTGCTTCATGAGCCCCCTGCAGGCGTGCCGGGCTCGGCGGGCAGGCGCTCAAGCAGAGCGTCGATGCGGGCACGCGCCGCGGCCAGGCGAGAACGCAGGCTGTCTCGCTCGCTGCTCACGGCATGAAGCTGCTCGGTGAGCAAGGCGTTGGTGCGTTGCAACTCGCCGTGCCGAAGCACCAGCCGATCGACTCGACCGATGAGTTCTTCAAGCTGTTTTGGGGCTGGTGCTGGCATCGCAGGTCATTGTAGGGGCGGGGTCAGCGAGAGCCAGGTGGCGGTGCCGAATCGCACAGCGACGCCACGGCGCACTCGCCGCAGCGTGGGGTGCGGGCCTGGCAGACGTAGCGGCCATGCAGGATGAGCCAATGGTGGGCATGCGCCAGGTACGCGCGCGGTATGCGCTGCAGCAAGCCCATCTCAACTTCGAGCGGTGTCTTGCCCCGAGCCAGCCCCGTGCGGTTGGCGACGCGAAAGACATGCGTGTCCACCGCCAGTGTGGGCTCGCCGAAGGCCACGTTGAGCACGACATTGGCGGTTTTGCGGCCCACGCCGGGCAGCGCCTGCAAGGCCTCGCGCTCGCGCGGCACCTGGCCGCCATGGCGCTGCATCAACAAGGCACAGGTTTGCATCAGGTGGCGGGCCTTGCTGCGGAACAGGCCGATGGTGCGGATGTGCTGCTCCACCGCGGGCAGGCCGAGCGCGAGCATGCGCTGCGGCGAGGGTGCCACGGCGAACAGCGTGCGCGTGGCCTTGTTCACGCTCACGTCGGTGGCCTGGGCGGACAGCAGCACCGCCGCCAGCAGCTCGAACACGCTGCTGTACACCAGTTCAGACTGCGGGCTGGGGTTGGCCGCGCGCAGTGTGGCGAAGAACGGCTCGACGTTGGCGTCAATCATTTCCGAGGCTTGCGGCTTTCTGCTCAACGCGGGGTTTGCGCCGCGCGCGCCACGGCCGCGGCCACCACGGCGCGTTTGCGTTCAAGCGCTTCAGCGTCGGCGCCACCGGCCGCGGCGGCGGCTTCCAGCTCGGCCAGTTTGGCCGCGGCCTTGCCTGCAAGGCGTTCATTGTTTTCGCGCTGATCGCGTTCAAGCCGTTGTTGGTGCCAGGCATAACTCTGGCGCGCGGCATCGGCTTGTGGCGCGCTCCAGGCGGCCCAGCCGGCGCGCGTGCCGGTCACCGGCAACATCACGATGCAGTCCACCGGGCACACGGGCAGGCACAGCTCGCAACCCGTGCAGTCGGCCTGCACCACAGTGTGCATGAGCTTGGAGCCGCCGACGATGCAATCCACCGGGCAGGCCTTGATGCACATCGTGCAGCCAATGCACCAGGCTTCATCGATCACGGCCACCGCGCGCGGGCCCTCGCTGCCGTTACTGGCATCCAGGGGTTGGGTGGGTCGCCCGCACAGCGCTGCCAGGCGCACGATGCCTTCGGCGCCGCCCGGCGGGCAATGGTTGATGTCGGCCTGGCCGCTGGCCATGGCCTGGGCGTAGCTGCGGCAATCAGGGTAGCCGCAGCGCGTGCACTGGGTCTGCGGCAACGCCGCGTTCAGCAACTCGGCAAGCTCGGCGGGTGGGGTCACCGCCGGATTATCACTTTGCCTTTTTCACCTTTGCCGCAGCCTTGGCCGGGCCGATGCGAGGGCGTGCTGCGGCGCCAGCTTCCTGGTCGAACCGGGCAATGAAGGCCTGCACTTTGGGGTAAACGTCTTCACGCCAACGCCGGCCTGAAAAGATGCCGTAATGGCCCGCGCCCAGCGCGTCGTGGCGGAACTGCCGCTCGCGCGGAATGCCGGTGCACAAGGCGTGCGCGGCATGGGTCTGGCCGGCGCCGGAAATGTCGTCGAGCTCGCCTTCGATGGTGAGCAAGGCCGTGCCCGAGATGTCTTGCGGGCGCACCGCCTGGCCCTGGATGACCCAGGTGCCGTTGACCAAGGCGAAGTCCTGGAACACGGTCTTGATGGTGTCCAGGTAGTACTCGGCCGGCATGTCAAGCACAGCGTTGTACTCGTCGTAGAACTCGCGGTGCGAGTCCACGCTGTCGTCGTCGCCGCGAATCAAGTCGCGAAAGTAGTCGTAGTGCGATTTCAAATGCCGGTCGGGGTTCATGGCCACGAAGCCGCTGTGCTGCAGGAAGCCCGGATAGACGCGCCGCCCCGCGCCTGGAAAGTTTCCCGGCACCCGATAGATCACGTTGTTCTCGAACCAACTGTGGCTCTTGTTCATGGCCAGGTTGTTCACGGATGTCG
>JANMYI010000161.1:0-4905 GCA_031381955.1 Burkholderiales bacterium | reverse complement strand
GTGCATGGCGACACGCCGGGCGCCGTGGCGCTGGCCCGCCTGGTGCGGGCTGAAGTGTTGCGCGCGGGCGGGCGCATCGTGAGCTTGTCCAAGCAAGAGGCAACATAAGGTGGCCTTATCGCGCCACAGCCAAACCGTCTTGGCGCAAGCCGTGGGCGCTGGCTAGATTGCTCCACTGCGAACTGGTTGCACATGCCCTTTTCAGACTACACAACCGCCCTCGTCACCGGCGCCTCAGGCGGCATCGGCGCCGCCGTGGTGGAACGCCTGTGCCGCGAAGGCCTGACCGTGCATGCGCTGGCACGCAACGAAACCGCCTTGCGCGAACTGGCGGCGCGCACCGGCTGCATCGCGCAGGTGCTGGATGTGACCGACTTGCCCGGCCTGACTCGGCTGACTCAGGCGCATGAGTTCGATGTGCTGGTGAACAACGCAGGCGTGGATCGGCCGCGGGCGTTCTTGCAAGCACAGGCCGATGACATCGACCTGTTGATTGACGTGAACCTGCGCGCCGTGCTGCACCTGTGCCGCCTGGTGCTGCCGGGCATGGTGGCGCGCAACCGGGGCCATGTGGTGAACATCAGCTCCATCGCCGGCACCTACAACTTCAACGGCAACTCCACGTACCACGCCACCAAGGCGGCGGTGAGCATGCTGTCGCGCCAGTTGCGCATCGATGCTTTCGGCAAGCGCGTGCGCGTGACCGAGATTTGCCCCGGGCGCGTGGCCACCGACATCTTTGCCCATGTGCATGGCGACAGCGCTGAAACCTACGAACGCTTCGTCAAGGGCTTCGAGCTGCCGCAAGCCGCTGACATTGCTGACGCCATCGCCTTTGCCATTGCCGCGCCCGCCGCAGTGAACATCGGACACATGGAGATCACGCCGACCATGCAGGTGCCCGGTGGCCTGCAAACCACGCGGCCGGTGTGATGAAGGGACGTGATGAAAGGCTTTGACGTCTGGGCCATCCTGCTGGACCCTCGCTTCGCCAGCATGCTGGTGCAGGGCGTGAAGATGACGCTGATCATCGCCATCGCCTCCTGGCTGCTGGCCATGAGCCTGGCTCTTGTGTTGCTCGCCTTGCGGCTGATGCCAAACGTTGTCAGTCAGCGCTTCGTGCAGGGCTATGTTTCGTACCACCGCAACGTGCCCACGCTGGTGCAACTGATGCTGTGGTACTTCGGCATTGCCAACCTGTTGCCCGGCGCCTTGCAGACTTGGCTTTCGGCGCACAACGGCGAAGCGGTGTTTGCCGTCATCGGCCTGGGCCTGTGCCAGGCGGCCTATTTCAGTGAGGACCTGCGCTCGGGCTTGCGTGCCGTGCCGGCGGGCCAGGCTGAAGCGGCGCGTGCGCTGGGCCATGGTTTCTTCAGCAGCCTGCGCCATGTGTTGCTGCCGCAGGCGGCGCGCAATGCGTTGCCCGCGCTGGTGAACCACAGCGTGTCGCTGTTCAAGAACAGCAGCCTGGCCATGGCCATCGGCGTGGCCGAGCTGACGCACGCGGTGAAGGAGATTGAAAACCTCAGCTTCCGGGCGTTTGAAAGCTACTTGCTGGCCACGGTGATGTACCTCTTTGCCTCGCTGTTGATCATGGCGTTGGGGGTGTGGCTGGAGCGGCGCACACGCATCGCCGGGCAGGGGGCGGGGTGATGCTGACCCTGCTCGTGGGCATGTGGGAGATCGTGCGCGACAACGGGTTGCTGCTGCTCATCGGCCAATACCCAAACGGCCCGCTGGGCGGTATCTGCGCCACGCTCATCTTGTCGGTGTTGGGCATCGTGCTGGCGTTCCCGTTGAGCGTGTTGCTGGCCCTGGCGCGCTTGTCGCGTTGGCGTGCGCTCAGCGTGCCGGCCACGGCGTTGATCATGGTGGCGCGCGGTGTGCCGTTGCTCATGATCATTCTGTGGGTGTACTTCATGGTGCCCTTGCTGATCGGGCAAAACGTGTCGGGCTTCACCACCATGCTGGTCACGCTGGTGCTGTATGAAAGCGCCTACCTGGCCGAGGTGGTGCGTGCCGGCATCGAGGCGCTGCCCAAGGGCCAGATGGAAGCGGCGCGTGCCCTGGGCCACAGCCACCTGGGCGCGATGCGCAGGGTGGTGTTGCCGCAAGCGCTGTTCAACATGCTGCCGGCCATGCTGAGCCAGTTCGTCTCGACCATCAAGGAAACGACGCTGGGCTATGTCATCAACGTGCCCGAGCTCACCTTTGCCGCCGGCCAGATCAACAACCAGTTGCTGACCAAACCCTTCGAGGTGTTTGCCATCCTGGCGCTCATTTACTACGCGGTGTGCTGGAGCTTGAGCTGGGCCGCCACCAAGCTGGAGCGGCACATCGAGGCGCAGCGCGGCGGCGCGCCGCGTGCCGCGGCGGGCATGGCCGTGGGGTACGCAGCGTGATCGAATTTCGCCAAGTCAACAAATGGTTCGGCCCGCTGCATGCGCTGGTGGACATCAACGCGCAAGTCAGCAAGGGCGAGGTGGTGGTGGTGTGCGGGCCGTCGGGCTCGGGCAAGTCCACGCTCATCCGTACCGTTAACCGGCTTGAAGACATTGCCTCGGGTGAGCTGCGCTTCGATGGCCAAAGTGTGCACGCGCCCATGAGTGCGGCGGCGCTGAACCGCCTGCGCAGCCGCGTGGGTTTTGTCTTCCAGAGCTTCAACCTGTTTCCGCATTTGAGTGCGCTTGACAACGTGATGCTCTCGCCCGTGCGTGTGAACGGCCTGGGCAAGGCCGAGGCGCGCGACAAGGCGCTGCAACTGCTGGAGCGCGTGGGCCTGGCCGACAAGGCGGCGGCGTTTCCGGCGCAGCTTTCCGGCGGGCAACAGCAGCGCGTGGCCATTGCGCGCGCCCTGGCCATGGAGCCGCCGGCGATGTTGTTCGATGAACCCACCAGCGCGCTCGACCCGGAAATGGTGGGCGAGGTGCTGGCCGTGATGCGCCGCCTGGCCGCCGACGGCATGACCATGATGTGCGTGACGCATGAAATGGGCTTTGCCCGCGAAGTGGCCGGCCGCGTGTGGTTCATGGACGCCGGGCGCATTCTCGAAACCGGCGCACCCGAAAGCTTTTTTGGCCAGCCGCAGCATCCGCGCGCGCAGCGCTTCTTGTCCGATCTGCGCATCCGTTAGCCGTCGCAATTCCTCAACCCCGCCGCACCAGGAGACCTCACCATGAACCGCAATACCGTCACCATGACCGTCGCCGCCAGCGCCATGCTGGCTGCCTTGCCCCTGGCGGCCAGCGCCGACCAGTTGGGCGACATCATGCAGCGCAAGGAACTGCGCTGCGGCACCTTTGCCGACGTGCCGCCCTTTGCCGCGCCCGACCCGAAGACGCGCGAAATGGTGGGCCACGATGTCGACATCTGTATGGCCATTGCCAAGCGCCTGGGCGTGGCGGCCAAGGTCACGCCGCTGTCGGTGGAAGCGCGCGTGCCCGAGGTGAAGCTCGGCCGGGTGGACATCACGGTGGCCAACCTGGCCTACACCTTGGGCCGCGCCGAGCAAATCCAGTTCAGCGATCCGTACTACCTGGCCAAGGAAATGCTGGCCGTGCTGGCCAGCGACCCCGGCACCAAGCCGGCTGACTTCAAGGGCAAGCGCATCGCGTCCACCAAGGGCTCGACCTCGGAGCTGTCGATCAAGCTCAATGAATCGGAGCCGGTGACCTTTGTCGACACCGGTTCGGTCTACATGGCCGTGCAGCAGAACAAGGCGGTGGGCATGGTGGCCAACACCATGACCATCACCAAGCTGGTGAACCAGTCCAAGACCACGGGCCAGGCCATGAAGATGATCGAAGAGCCGATGGTCTTCCAACCCATCGGCGTGGGCATGAAGAAAGACGAGCCGGCCTTGTTGGCCAAGGTCAACGCCACGCTCATGGCGATGGAAGAGGCGGGTGAATTGACCGCTATCTGGAACAAGTGGCTGGGCCTGGACACCGAATTCAAGATGCTGCGCAAGGACAAGGTGGCGCCGCTGTCGCAGATGAAGTTCACGCCCATGCCTTGAGGGCTTGCGCCGGGCCGCTGTGGCGGGCCTGCGCAAGCACCTGCGATGATGTGGCCACCCGCAGTTCAAGGAGCACCCCATGCACATCCCATCATTGAAAGAAGTCGTCAGCGCCGAAGAATGGCAACTGCGCTGCGACCTGGCCGCGGCCTACCGCCTGGTGGCGCTGTATGGCTGGAGTGATTTGGTCTTCACCCACATCTCGGCGCGCATCCCCGGCCCCGAGCACCATTTCCTGATCAACCCCTATGGGCTGATGTTCGATGAGATCACGGCGTCGTCACTGGTGAAGGTGGACCAGCAGTGCAACAAGCTCAGCGACAGCGCCTTCCCGGTGAACCCGGCCGGCTTTGTGATCCACAGTTGCGTGCACCAGGCGCGTGACGACGCGCAGTGCGTGCTGCACACCCATTCACGCGCCGGCGTGGCGGTGAGCGCGCAAAAAGCGGGGGTGTTGCCGATCAGCCAGCAATCCACCTTCGTGCTGGCCAGCATTGGCTATCACGACTATGAAGGCGTGGCGCTGCGCGAAGACGAGCAGCCGCGTTTGCAGGCTGACTTGGGGCGCGCGAACTACCTGGTACTGCGCAACCACGGCCTGCTCACCGTGGGCAAGAGCGTGGCCGAGGCGTTCTTGAACATGTACACGTTCGAGAACACTTGCCGCATCCAGATCGACGCGCAAGGCGGCGGCGAATTGACCCAGGTGAACCCGGCCATCATCGCCAACATGGGCGCGGTGATGAAAGTGGCCACCGCCGGGTTGGGCGCCGGCATCGCCTGGCCGGCGCTGCTGCGCAAGCTGGATCGGGCCAACCCGGGTTACCTGAACTAACTGTTCGAGTCAGCCGGCCCGAGCGAACGCCGCGGAACCGGCTCTGCCGGGC